>NZ_JBSXNZ010000084.1:0-2279 GCF_056857895.1 Marinobacter sp. B-21 | reverse complement strand
TTGCGACATGAAGTTGCATAAGTATATGTTGTAATTCGAGTTATTTTCGTAGTTGTTGGCTCTGCGCACCATTGGCCCACCCAACAGAGAAGTACTCGAAAGCGCAACCTGGTGTTCTACCACCAGTATCCTACCCACCATGCGAAACGGATTTGGTATGAAGCGTTGGGGACAATGAACCCTGTTAAGAGGAACCGTGAGGGGAATCGGAACTGCCAGTGCCAGGCGGTCGGGGGCTAGGATGGAGCGATAGGATGAACGTAAGTGAAGAATCGTTGACGTTCCGTGAGATGCCAGATCTGCCAAAGGCGCTGACAGGCAGTCACCAAAAGGTAAGCAATCTCGGTCGTCGCCTTGATAACGTGGGCGGCGCGTAGACACCGCATTGCCGGGATACAGATTCCATCTACGTCGCTCGTAAAGGTGCTTATGCAGAACATGGCAATGTCGTAGAGCCTTCAGGGAGGAAGAAGGTAACCCGTAAGGGAGCCGGTGACTCTGCGTCGATGAGATGGGGGAAAAAGCGAAGGGTTTCCTGTAATGGGAGGCATACGGATTCAAACTTTGTCCGGCACGAAAGTGAGCCCACGTCCCCTCGGTGCTTTGTTGCGAGAGAGCTGACAGAATCGATTTCATGAAGGAACGACAAATGATCGCCGCCACGGCGAGTGCACCTTCAACCGACGCCCAACGCTGGCAGTCCATAGACTGGCCGGCGATGGAAAAGCGCGTGTATCGACTGCAAGTGCGTATCGCAAAATCTATCCGCGAGCAGCGGTGGGGTAAGGCGCGAGCCCTGCAACATCTGCTATCGCGCTCGTTTGCGGCAAAGCTGATCGCCGTCAGACGGGTCATATCCAATAAAGGAAGCCGCACGGCAGGTGTTGACGGAGAGCGGTGGGCCGCTCCCGGGCAATACTGGCGGGCGGCGCAACAACTAAGG
Source organism: Marinobacter sp. B-21 (assembly GCF_056857895.1). NCBI lineage: Bacteria > Pseudomonadati > Pseudomonadota > Gammaproteobacteria > Pseudomonadales > Marinobacteraceae > Marinobacter > Marinobacter sp. B-21. The sequence continues at coordinate 1,336 of NZ_JBSXNZ010000084.1, read as the reverse complement.
ACAGCCGGTTATCAGGCGCAACCACTGCGCCGGATCTATATCCCGAAAAAGAACGGTGACCGCCGTCCTTTGGGGATACCCACCCTTCATGACCGGGCGATGCAAGCCCTCTATGCTCTTGGGCTTAACCCCATTGCGGAAACCACGGGAGACAAACACTCTTACGGTTTCAGGGAAAAACGCAGCCTGCACGATGCTTGCAAACAGGGCTTCATTATACTGGCCCAGAAAACCGCGGCCCAGTGGGTTCTGGAGGCAGACATCAAAGCCTGCTTCGACCGCATCAGTCATGACTGGTTGTTGACGCATATCCCGCTGCCCAGGCGGGTGTTAGGGCAGTGGCTTAAATCGGGGTACTTGGACAAGGAAGCACGCTACGAGACGGAAGACGGCACCCCGCAAGGTGGCATTATCTCGCCCACCCTCTGCAACATGACACTGGATGGCCTGGAAGATCTGGTTGTGCCGGCGTCCCGCAGTCAGGGGCGCAGCAAACTGCATATCATTCGATATGCGGACGACTTTATCATCACCGGGACCACCCCCGCCATTCTGGAGCACGAAGTCCGGCCCAAGGTCGAGCGCTTTCTGGCGGAGCGTGGGCTACAGTTGTCAGTAGAGAAAACACGTTTAAGTCATATTGATCAGGGTTTCAACTTTCTGGGCTTTCACTTCAAGAAGTACCGGAAAACCCTGCTGATCCAGCCCGAGGACGGCAAGACCGGAGAAGTGCTGGCGAAAGTGCGAGGGGTGTTAAAGAAATACCGAGGCATCCCCTTCCATGCTCTGCTGGCCAAACTCAATGCCGTGATCCGGGGCTGGGCCTATGCGTACCGACACGTGGTAGCGAAACAACGCCTGAGTTACGTCGATGACAGGATCTACCCACTGGTGAAAAAGTGGCTACAACGGGAACACCGATCCAAGACGTGGGCATGGATAAGGAAACGCTACCGGGGTTGCTTCAAGGGTCGCATAGAGTATGGGTGCCACTACCCGACAACATCGGGCATGAAACTCATACGCTTGTTCAAGGCTGGAGACTTACCGATCCGGTATCACAGCAAAGTTCGCAGTGACGCCAATCCTTATGACCTGGCCGACAGCGACTACTATAAGGCGAGAACCGCAAGGCAGCGAATGCACGCGCGCCGGGACCGAGTCTTCTTGAACAGCTCGTCCTACGAGAAACTGGCCGCCTGAATGGATGCGTTATTGGATGTGAATAGGTGGGTCGCCTGGGCGGCCTTTAAAGGGCTTGAGCTGTATGATGGGAAACTATCACGTACAGTTCTTATGGGGCGAAGGGCCGGAAGGCCCTTAGCTACCAGGTTTG
>NZ_JBSXNZ010000083.1:0-122222 GCF_056857895.1 Marinobacter sp. B-21 | reverse complement strand
GAAACGCTGGAAGCGGATCAAGGGGTTTGACCAACTGAAGCTGGTCGTGAATAACGTGCAGTTTCGGGATGGTATAGAGGTGGAAGATCAATCTGACAGGAACGCTGCCTGATGGTCATACACCAGATTTGACAATAACTCACGCGGGGGTCGGGCCATGCAAACGGTGATCGACGAGTTAGCGGTGTACTTGAGGGGCTGGAAAGGCTACTACGGTTTTGCGCAAGCCTTACCCCGACCCGACTAAGCACTATTGTTGCGTGGTGCGCAACATGCTAGGCTCCCCTCATGATTAAATCATTCCGTCACAAAGGACTAAAACGGTTCTACTCGACCGGTAGCATGGCTGGCATACAGTCTCTGATCACGCCAAGAAGCTGCGTATGCAGCTCGTTGCTCTGGATACAGCCACTTCGGTGGAAGACATGGACATCCCTGGTTTTCGGCTTCACCCATTGAAGGGAAAAGACAAAGGGCGGTGGTCGATTTGGGTTAACGGAAATTGGCGCACGACGTTCGAATTTCAGGACGGCAACGCCGACATTCTTGATTATGAGGATTATCACTAATGACTATGCATAATCCGCCGCATCCTGGTGAATTCATTCGGGAGGTGTACTTGGAGCCTTTCGGCATCAGTTCCCGTCAGCTTGCTTCCAGTCTGGGCGTTTCTCCTTCTACTTTGTCTCGCTTGCTCAAAGGGGATAGTGGTATTAGCCCGGAAATGTCTCTGCGGCTATCCAAGGTTCTCGGACGTAGCCCTGAGAGCTGGTTGGCGATGCAGGGCATGTACGATCTCTGGGTGGCTCGCAGCACGGTGAACCTGGATGGCATTCATCCCCTGGATTTCGAAGCAGCTTAAGGCCAGGCACGGCGGCGGCTCTTTCGTTCCGGCTTCGCCTCCATTGGGGGCCTATGAGCGGACTGCCTGCACCGCCACCCGCGTTCCGTTAAACGCCGCATTCCCTGTCAGTGCATCGATGCGCTGCGAATCCGTCACGTCGTTCATGCTGACCCCAGGTTGCGATTCGGCGATGGACATGCCGGTGTTGTCGCGATTATGGCCCCAGCCCTGTGGAATGCTGATCACCCCCTCGAACATGTCGTCGTCGATTTCCACCGGCAGTTGGATGGTGCCGGTGACTGAGCTGACACTCACCATCTGCCCGTCTTGAAGGCCGAGCTTGCGGGCATCGGCGTCGTTTATCTGCACCGTGCACGGGTTTTTGCCTTTCACCAGCCGGTGGGAATTCTGGGTCCAGGTGTTGTGGCTGCGTGGCAGCCGACGGCTGATCATGGCGAAGGGATAGTCGTTGCTCTGATCAACCTGCAGCAGGCCCGAGGCATCCAGGCGTTTCAGGTCGTCCAGGTACAGCCAGGTCGCAATCCGGATCATGCCGTCCCCGGTCTGGATGCGTTGTTCCAGGCAGGGCTGAAGAGGCCCCAGGTCTAATCCGTGGGGGTTGGCTTTCAGCTTTTCGAGACTCATGCCCTGCTTGCCATAGGCGCCGTGCCTGAGGCCAAGATCCAGCATCGCCTCGGGTGTGACGCCATCGTCTTTCAGCCCGGTCAGGTGCAGGGTCAGATCCCGGAGAATCTCCCAGTCATGTTTCTGGTCGGGTGTTTTCTCGAACATCGGCTCGGAGAATTTGGCGGTGTTGCGCACCGCAAACGAGTTGAAGAAGACATCGAAATGGGGCACTTCCAGGCCCGTCGTCGCCGGCAGGATGATGTCCGCGTGGCGGGTGGTTTCGTTCAGGTAGATATCCACCGACACCATGAAATCCAGCGCCTCGAAAGCCTCTTCCAGCCGGGCGCCGCCGGGCGCGGAGAGCACCGGGTTACCGGCGATGGTGATCATCGCGCGGATCTGGCCGTCGCCCGGCATGAGGATTTCATCGGCCAGGGTGGCGACCGGGAACTCGTTGTTGAAGTAGGGCAGTTTTCTCACCCGGGATTCGTAGCGGCCGTAGGAGCTGGGTTTGCCCTTCTTATCCCGTACCAGATCGAACGCCGGCTGCGGGAACATGGCGCCACCCCGGCGATCAAAATTGCCGGTGAGAAGGTTCAGCACGTTGTTCAGCCACTGGCAGAGGCCCCCGAAAGACTGGGTCGAGGCACCCATGCGGCTGTAGCAAACCGCGCTCTTGGCGGCGGCCATTTCCCGCGCCAGCCCACGAATGGCGGTGGCTGACATGCCGCAGGCCTCCGCCACGGTTTCCGGCGAATAGGGTTGAACCGCACCCGCCAGTTGGTCCAGGCCGTCAATCCGGGGTTCCAGGTGGCCAAGAGTCACCAGCTGTTCGTCAAACAGGGTGTGCACCAGCGCCAGCATGAACAGGGCGTCGGTCTCCGGGCGGATAAACAGGTGCTGGTCGGCCTTCCTGGCGGTCTCGGTGCGACGGGGATCAACCACCACCACCTTGCCACCCCGTTGCTGAATCGCCTTGAGCCGTTTGCCGACACCCGGGGCCGTCATCAGGCTGCCGTTGGAGACAATCGGGTTGGCCCCGATGATCAGCATGAAATCGGTGTGGTCGATGTCTGGAATCGGGATGAGCATGCCGGCGCCGAGCATGTAGTTGGAGGCCACGTGGTGGGGCAACTGATCGGCGGAGGCGGAGCTGTAGCGGTTGTTGGTGCCCAGGGCCTTGAAGAACCGCGGCAGCATGATGGCATTGCCGAAGTTGTGGGCGTTGGGGTTGCCGAGATACACACCGACCGCATCCTGGCCATGTTCCTCCTGGATGCCACGAAAACGGGCTGCGATTTCCTCGAACGCCTCATCCCAGCTGATCGCTTGCCAGCCGTCAGCGGTGCGCCTGATGGGTGTTTTCAGGCGGTCCTTGTCGTTGTAGAAGTCCTGGAGGGCGACCGCCTTTGGGCAGATATGGCCTCGGCTGAACGGGTCGTCGTGGTCGCCTTTGATCGACAGGATCTCGTTGCCCCGGTGCTTGATTTCGAGGCCACACATGGCTTCACAGATATTGCAGGTGCGATAGTGGGTCTGGGTCTCGCTCATGTCGACAGGCTCGGTTTTGGGTGTTGTCGTTGTTGGTTCGAGAAGTGTGGCACAACCGGGCAAAAAAACAGACCGTCGTAAGTCACACAAACCAGGTCAACCCCGGCAAATCACCTTTCTGCCTGCGGTAAAAAACACCGTTTTTCGTCGTACCACCATTTTTCGTCGTACCATGGCGTTATCGCCAAATCACTGGCAAAGAACGCCGGCGCCGGCAGCAGTGTCCTCGAATGGTTCCACGCCTTCCTGGTGCTTGGAACCCGGATCAGCTGTGTTTTTGTCGCCGGCGATGGGGGCGGCAGTTTCATTGAAAAAGTTAACGCGCATTGATCATGCCGGATTCATCCGAAATCACGATCTCCACTCGGCGATTCTGCTGTCTCCCTGCACTGGTATCGTTGGTGGCAACGGGATAGGCCTCGCCATAGCCTTCCACTTCAATCCGGTTACCGGGTATTCCCTGATTCAACAGCTCGCTCTGAACCGACATGGCGCGTCGCTCTGACAATCCCTGGTTGTATTCGGCAGAGCCTGTGCTGTCCGTATAGCCTTCAATGCGTACCCGGCGCTCCTGGTACTGCTTCATAAAGTCAGCCAGTCGTTCCACGGTGCGCTTGCCGGAGGCTTTCAGATCAGCTTTGTTGAGGTCAAAGAGCACATCACCCAACGTAAGCACCATTCCACGTTCGGTTTTCTCCGCTTTGAGAGCGGCCATTTCAGCCCTCAGCGCTTCTGCCTCCATGCGAGCCTCATTCGCCTCAGTTGACTTCATTTGCAACATTAGCTGTTTGCGGCGCTCTTCCGCAGAGCTGATCTCTTCTTCCAGATCGGCACGCTTTCCCTGTTGCATGGCGATCTCGGCGTGACGCTTTGCCAGGTAGGCTGCGTGTTCGACGCGGTTTACGTCAGCGCCTTCATTTAACAGCGCCTGGGCACGATCTAGTTCGATCTTGGCCTGGCGCAGTTGTGCCGCACCACTGCGCGCGACGTTGGGATCCTGCTCTATTTCCGTGTATGCGGCTCTGGCTTCGTCAATGTCGGCATTCTGTTTGGGCGTGCTTGCACAGCCAACCATAATTGCGGACAGCCCGACCGCGAAACCGATAGATAGTGTAACGTTCATTTTTCGTGTCTCCTGTCGCCGGGCTTACTGCTGATTTGAATTGAGCTGCTTGCGGAGGTTTTCGATGTTACTGTTGATCTCGGCAACCGCTTGCTGAGCCTTTTCGGTCTCCGAGCGCGCGCCTGCGAGTTGCGCATCAACCTCGGCCTGCTCCAGCAAGCGCCTGGCTTCCTTGTACTGTTCTTTGTCCATGAGGCCGCGAGCATCGGCCACTTTGTTTTTCGCTTCATTCAGCAACACAGGCTCGAATCTTCGGGCGTCCGAGGCCTCGGCCTGTTTGATGGCGGATTCCGCAGACTGCAGCTCGCTGTTGGGCTTTGGCCCCGGCCCGGCACAGGCGACTAAAAGGGTCGCCAACGTGAGGGTAGTCAGAGTGCGTGTCATTGAAAGGTGCGGTTTCATAAAGGAACTCCCGGGTTCACAACATGATCCGCAGCGTGACGGTACTGGCCATATTGTCAAATAATGTCAAATACGCTGTTTTCCAGTATAGCCAACGGCTCTCAGTTTGCTACTGGCAGGTTGGCCGCGCGTGCGCGAAACGGGACGAAACGGGGACAGGGACGAAAGGGGGACAGAACTATTTTCCCGCAAAATGGATCTGTCCCGGTTTTTGAGAGCAAACTGCTGCCTTTTTGAAGCCTGTCGGAGCTATTGAGGATGTAGGCAAAGGTAAAAGTGGGCAAATCGTCTCTGCAGGTTCGAAGCAGATTAACCTGAAAAGTAGCTGATGAGTTCGGTGCCTGGTACCGAAACACTTAACAATTTTTTCGAAATGACATCTTCCGCTGCGTTGAACTTTGGGGGCGGCTTCGCCACCGTACCCAAAAACCCCATTGCATAAAAAGCTTTCTATAAAGACGGGCAAATCCATTCCACAATAATGCCGGTAACTGCTACGTTTTAAGTTGAGGAGCCTCCCCGCCCTGCTTGATTACCATCCAGCCGAGGATCAATCAGCCGGGGGTGGCAGGTTGGGGCACCCTGCCAAACAGGGAGCAATGTCGTGCACAGCATTTATGGGGAGTTCCATGAACTACGATTTTCTGGACGAAAGCGGGCAAATTCTTCGTGAGGCGGGCCGTCTCGGTAAGATTGACCCCAATGTGATTGAATTTCTCGCGGCACCCGGGCGCGTAGTGTCTTTTCGCATTCCGATGAAAATGGACGATGGCAGTTTTCGGGTGTTTGATGCTCACCGTGTCCGTTATAACGATGCGCTTGGGCCGAGCCGTGATGGGACGCGTATTTCTGCCGATCTCGACCTTGATGAGGTGAAATCCCTCGCCTTGATTATGTCGATCAAACACGCGGCTGGGCGAATTCCGGCAGGTGGCGGCAAAGGGGGCATCGTGGCCGACCCGCGTGAATTAAGTGACCGGGAGTTCGAGTCACTTTGCCGCGCCTATATTCGCTACCTGCGCCCGAAAGGGCAGGCGTACGATGTCCCCGGTGCGGATATCGGCACGGATCTGCAAACAATGAGCTGGATGCTGGACGAATACGAGTCGGTCACCGGCTATCATGAACCGGCAGCGGTCAACGATAAACCGCCCATCCTCGGCGGGTCGCTGGGGGGCTATGAAGCGACCGGGAGTGGGGTTTTCGATGTGTTCAGGGAGGCCGCGGAGCAGGCCGACTTTGCCATCGAAAATGCCCGTGTCGCTATCCAGGGATTCGGCCAGGTCGGCTCGGTGGCGGCGAGTATGTTCTACGAAGCCGGCTGTATGGTTGTGGCGGTGAGTGATAGCCGCGGCGGCATTTATTCGAACGACGGGCTCGATATTCCCGGCCTGCTGGCGCACAAAAAGTCCACGGGTAAAGTTTCGGGCTTTGCCGGCAGCGAGCCGATTACCAGTGAAAAGATGCTCGAATGTGACTGCGACGTGCTGGTGCCCGCGTCGGTTCAGGGCGTGATTACCGCGGACAATGCGGACCGGATCCAGGCCCGGATGGTCGTGGAAGCTGCCAATGCGCCGACGACCGTAAAAGCCGAAGTGATGCTGCTGGAAAGGGGCGTAACCATCGTGCCGGATGTGCTGGCTAATGCCGGTAGCGTGCACTTGTGCCAGATGGAACGCAGTCAGGGCCTTTCCGATAATTACTGGGATATCGATACGATTAACCGCCTGCGACAGGAGCGGTTGGCAAGGGGTTATCGGGAAGCCGCGAATGCTGCGGCTGACCACCAGGTGAAATGGTCAGGCTGGGTGCCTGGATTAATGCGCTCAAACGGATTGAAGAGGCGATGCACCTGCGCGGCTGGTGTTAGTCGGGTACGGCCTCGATTTTGAAATAGCAGGGCGCCGCGATTCGGGCGATCTCGACTCGAAACCGGGACAGTGGAAACCGGGACAGAACTATTTTCCCACTTGGGCGTTACTCAGGTTACCGGTGGGTATCTCAATTAGACTTCCTATTCTTGACCGACGGCGATTCCGGCGAGTTGTTTCAGGCGGTTGCAGCATGCATCCAGCCCCTGTTCCGGAATATTGGTGATACCCAGCAGCAACCCGCTTCGGGTCCTCGCCGGATCGGCATACCAGGTAGACAATGGGGCGGGGGCCAGGCCAAACTCCAGCGCTTCAAGAGCAATCGCCTTGTCGTCCGTGCCATCGGGTAATCGAAGCAGTAACGCCAAGCCCGCCATGGCTTCATCGGTAGCGGATGCGTTTAAGGCGCGCTGAAGTGAAGAGCGCCGGGCGGTGTAGGTCCGTTTCATCCTGCGCAAATGGCGCAGATAGTGACCTTTGCGCATGAACTCGCCGAGCGCTCTCTGGCTCGCTATCGAAGCGGCTGGGGCCAGAGCGGCGGCAACATCGCCAACCCGGTTTGCCAGCGCCGGCGGCACCACAATAAAGCCGAGACGCAGACCGGGGCTTATGGTTTTGCTGAAGGTGCCGATATGAATAACGCGGCCGTATTTGTCCTGCGACGCCAGAGCCGGAGCGGCGCGACCGGCGAGCTGCAACTCACTCAGGTAGTCGTCTTCGATGATCCAACCCCCGCGTCTGGCCGCCCATTCGAGCAACTGGTGACGCCGTGACAGCGACAGGTAAGCCGCAATTTCAGCCCGCAAGCCTGGCTCACCACGTGGGTCCGGATAGCTGACCGACGCCATGGCAGCCTCGCGGGCGGCGCCTGAGGCAATACGCGACCATACCTTGTAGGGGAATACGTCCTGGGCAGGTATACCAACCTGGAACACCATGGCCGGGTCGCCGAATGGATGCTGGTAGAACTCGGGCAACGGCCCTCGTAAGTCACTGGTGTCTGCCGGATGTGACACCGGCAACCGATCGGCGACAAAGGTACCCGCAGCGCCGCGGGCGACCACCAGTTGCTCATCGATCAGCCTCTCGTACGCGGACTTTACCGTACCGCGCGCGACCCCAAGCTGGGCGCTGAGATCACGCCACGAGGGCAGGCGAGCCCCGGAGTACAAGCGCCCTTCGGAAATGGAGGTTCCGATAGCTTCGACGATCTGTTCGACCAAAGACGTTCCGGCCTGACGGTTCAGTTCTATGCGCAAATCATCCATGGTGCGGTGACTCAGGCGTGGTTTGCGAATGGTACATTGAAAATTGCCATTCATGGTTCTTTTTAATGAACCTTAACCCGGTATTATTGGAAATGACACTTGCTATGGCAGGCCAGAAAGGACCCGCAATGGAAAACCTGCTCGTGATTAATGCCAGCCCTCAGGGCGAGGCGTCACACAGCCGCCAGATGACGGCGCGCTTTACCCGTCGATGGGCTGAAAATAATCCGGACGGCGTAGTGGTTGAGCGCGATCTCGGCCGCTGGCCTGTGCCTCACGTGGATCAGCAATGGATAAGCGCCGCGTTTACGCCGGAGGAGGCAAGGACTCCCAATCAAAGAGCCGCTCTTGAGGTCAGCGATGCTCTGGTCGCCGAACTACAGGACGCGACAACCATCGTTATTGGTTGCCCTATGCATAACTTGTCCGTGCCCAGTACGTTAAAAGCCTACATTGATCAGGTCGTACGTATCGGCGTCACCACCAAACTGGTGCCCGATACCCCGCAGAGTCCCTATGTCGGTCTTTTGAGCGACAAGCCCACCTACCTGATGCTGGTGCGAGGCGGCTACGGCTACGAACCGGGCGGGGCATATGCTCCCATGAACTTTCAGGAACCGTACCTTACCGCCGTCCTGGGTATGTTGGGTATCCAGAGCGTGAAAACCATCACCCTGGAATATACCGCCATGAATAGCGGCTGTTCCGACAATGCGCTTGAGGACACCAACGCATGTATTGACCGGTTGTTCGAGTAGTCGTTTTCAGCGATTTCGGACAATGTCCATGAAGATCCGTTAAATCTGTAAGCATAGTTCTAAGGAGATTCCGACATGCTTTTGAGACATACCCTTCACACGTTACTCGCGTTTCTCGTTTTGGCCGGCTTCAGCTTTTCAGCCTCAGCCGCCGATAAGAAAATTGGTGTACTGGTCTATGACGAAGTGCTGACCAGTGACGCTGTCGCCCCCGCCGAAGTGTTCGGCGTTGCCTCGCGAAAGGCCTGGTTTTCGGACTATGAGGTTGTACTCATCAACGTAGAGCGAAACGAAACGGTGACGACAGAGGAAGGGCTGACCCTCCAGGTCGATGCCACGATCTACGACGATCTTGATCTGGATGTGCTGATCGTCAACAGCGCATACGATATGGACTGGCTCTTTGAAAACGAGGATCTGACCAAATTCATGAGAGATCAGGCCAAAAAGGTCGAGTGGCTGGCCAGCAACTGCTCCGGTGCGTTCCTTTATGCCCACGCAGGGCTTCTGGATGGCTATCGAGCAACAACCTGGGCGGGTGGTGAACCGGACCTACAGGACCAGTTCCCGAAGATTGATGTGGTCGTCGATCAAAACGTGGTGGTTGATCGCAATCGAATCACCAGTAATGGCGGCGTTCCGTCTTATCAGGGGGCACTGGTGCTGCTATGGCTCATGAGTGGCGAAAGCAACGCAAAGGAAGTGTTTGAAACTATCCAGTTCAACCGGATTATACCGTGGTCAGAGATCGAGAAGTTTAAGCCCGATGCCTGATGTGAGAAACCGAACCGAGAAACCTTTTCCGCGGCCTCAAAATAGATCAGTCCCGGTTTTCCTTCGGTGTTGGCTACAGCACCAATGACGTTGCCAGGAACAGCATCAGGCCCATACCGATGATGTCTGTGAAGGTCGTCAGAAAGATGCTGCTGGCGGTTGCCGGGTCGGCGCCGAAGCGTTTGAGCACCAATGGCACTGCCACCCCGAAGATGCCGCTGCCAATGCAGGCGCCGATCATGGCAATGAAGATGACAAGGCCGAGCATGGCGGGGTTGGCGGAATCGGTGGCGAAGGCGTAGGCGAACATGGCGACGCCGGCGATCACGCCCACGGCGGCGCCATTGAGGGCGCCTAGCAGGACTTCCTTGCGCAGCAATTGCCTGATCGGATAGTCATTTATTTGCCCCAAAGTGATACCACGCAGGGTAATCGCCAGCGCTTGACAACCGGTATTTCCGCTCTGACCGGCAAGTACGGGCAGGAAGGCGGCGAGGGCGACGATCTGGGCGATAGTGTTCTCAAACATGCCTACCACGAAGGCTGCGGCAAAGGCGGTGATCAGATTCACCTGCAGCCAGGGGTGGCGCATGCGAAAGGCGGCAAGCACGGGTGTGTTTATCTGCTCTTCTTTCGCGACACCATACTGGGAGCCGGCCTGGGCGCTCAGTTCCGAGGCCATGCGTTCATACAGTTTCCAGCCGCGCACCTCACCCACCACGTGCTGTGCGTCGTCCACCACCGGGTACATTCGGTAGTGCCGGTAAAGCACTTCGCTAATCGCTGCTTCGATCCGTGTGTCCTGTTGAAAGGCGAAGGGCTCGCGCACCATGATGCTGGACAAGGCTTCGGAGGGCTTGGCAAGAATGAGGTCGCGCATGCCCACGACACCGACCAGGCGGTGATTTTCAGTCACAAAGATGTAACTGATCTCGGAAACATCCGCGCTCTTGACCATAAAGGTCAGCGCTTCTGCGACGGTATAGCTGTGCGGTAACGTCGCTGTAACCGGTGTCATCAGTTCACCGATGGTGTCCTCCATACCTGAGAGCACCGCACGGGTGGCCGCGTTGTTCGGCGCCGCTACCTCTCCGAGGTGAGAGGCGATAGTCAGAGCCTGTTCCGTGGGCAACCCCGAGAGAATGAACTGGATATCGTCCGCCGGCAGCGGAAACAGCTCTTCGGCGGCAGCCAGGGGGGTGAGTTCGCGGATGTGTTCAATCCGCTCGGTCAGTTCCATACTCTGCGACATGTCACGCTTCCGTATCCGTGTTGGAGTTCTGACTATAACAGGGGGTGGCGAGCGCGGGGAGAGACTAGTCTGTGTGCTGGAGGCGGGGAGACTGTCTTTCAATCACCAACCAGTTGCTTAACTCGCTGAGGGCTATGGGGCGACAGAGCCAGTAGCCTTGTAACAGGCCAGCACCCATGCCCTGTAGCAGACGGGCCGTCTGCTCTGTTTCCACGCCTTCCGCCACTACCTGAAAGCCCAGGCCGCGGCCCATATTGATCGCCGTTTCCACAATCATTCGGGAGCTTTCACTGGAATCGATATCCTGCACCAATGCCCGGTCCAGTTTGATTTCCGTGGCCGGTAGCCGTTTAAGGTAAGACAGGGAAGAGTAGCCGGCACCGAAGTCATCAATCGAGATTTTCAGTCCGGTATTGGCCAGCCCTTCCAGCGCCGCGAGCCCTTTCTCGGGGTCATCCATGGCTGCGGTTTCGGTGAGCTCCACGGTAATCTGATCGGGGCGCAGCTGGTAACGCTTCATCCGGGTTTCGAACAGGCCTTTCAGCTCCGACGAGATCAGATCCCGGGCGGATACGTTGACTGACACGGTCAGTGCCGGATCAACCTGGTGGAGGGTTTTGAGGTCGTTCAGGGCCTGGTCCACAACCCATCGGGTCAGATGTTTGATAACGCCGGTTTTTTCGGCCAGTGGAATAAACTCGATGGGAGGTACCCAGCCCCTTTCAGGGTGGTGCCAGCGGATCAGGGCTTCCACACCCACGACCTGCCCGGTTTTGAGGTCCAGTTTGGGCTGATAATGCAACTGGGTCCGGTTGTGGTGAAGGGCGCCCCGAAGATCAGACATCAGGGTCAGCCGGCTCTCACTGTAGATGTCGTTCTTGCTGGAGTAAACGCCGGTTTCGAAGGAGCCGTGGGGTGTCATTTCCATGCCGACATGGGCATTCCGGATCAGCATTGCGGCCTTTCTGCCATGCTCCGGGTAGCTGGCGGCCCCGAATTTCAGGTTGGGTTCGATGGCAAGATGATCCAGTAACACCGGGTCGGCCAGCCGTTTGAGTGCCTCGTTCAGGGTCTGGAAGTCGCCACCGGCTTTGCTGACATTGACGAGCAAGCCGAAACTGTCTCCCGAGAGCTGGTACACGCGTTCCTGCCGGCCCTGATTGTCACGGGTTGCGTGGACCATCGGCAGGCTTTCGGCCAGTTCGGTCATTTGCTCCGCCTTGCGCTTTAGCAAGCGCTCACTTCGCTCCAGGCCGAGCGTGCGGTTGATTTCCTTCAGCCGTGACACCCGGGCCACGCCGACCATGTAGCGCCCATCGGGGTTGCGTTCCAGTTGCTCGTCGACCATCCGTTCGAATCGGTTCCGGTTGGGCAGGCCGGTAACCGGATCATGGGTGAGTGCCTCATTCAGTCGGTCCTGGATCTCGCTGCGGGCTTTTTCTTTTTGAAGGTTATCGGCCTGGGCCTGTATTTTCTGTTCCCGCTCACGGTAAAGCCGATCAGCAAGTGCGAGGGTCAGTATGAATGCCTCAAGCCCCGAGCCGATCTGCATGGCGTATTCGGTGAAGAAATTCTCCGGCAACAGACCAAGCGCCAGGCCGGCGGTTGCAGAAACGCCCAAGGCAAGTGGCGACCAGGCGATGGTGAAAAAGACACCTGCCCGAACACCGGCCGCCCAGGCGATGGGCCCGGCCACCAACAACAGTGAGAAAAAGATAAAAGCGGAGACCGCTGCGATTCGGACTCCAGTCTCATAGTCGAGCAAGGGCGCGCTCAGGAAAAACACAATCTCGAAGGCCAGCATTCCCAGTAACACCCGTCGCAAACGTGGGCTGTGGGAGCGTATTTTCAGGAACTCCATGCAGAAGAGAATCGAGAATATGGCCAGGAAGGGTATGGACAGCAACAGCACATGGGTATGGAGAAATGGGGCGTTCGGGTAGAGATGCTGAAGGGTGAAACCCCGGAAGGAGGCAAAGAACACGAGGTAGCCGAAAATGGCCAGAGCGTAGAACAGGTACAGCTTTTCCTGCAGTGTGAGGAACACGGCCAGATTGATCAGGATAATGACCGTCAGGCTGCCGTAGTAGAAGAAATGCAGTTTCTCTTCAATGGCAACGGCTTCATAGAAGTCCTTTTGGCGCCAGAGTCGCAGGGGCACTACCATGGAGCCCGCAGTGGCTACGCGGATATAGAGGGTTTTGGTGGTGTCCTGCGCAAGCTGGAATCGCAGCAGCATATTGGGGTGGTCGACATCCCTCGGATAAAACGGGCGGGTATCGCCGGTTCGGAATTCGCGGAGCAGGGTGTTTCCGGAGAACTCGTGGAACACGACGTCATCGAGTAGGGGGTAGGCAAGCTCGGCGATCAGAAGCTGGTCCTGGCCGGTCTGGTTCTGTACCGATAGCCGAAGCCAGTAGGCGGAGCCGGTAATACCGAATGAGGCCTTGCCCGAGGGTTTGAGCTGCCATTCTGACTCGGGAATTGTCAGGACTTCGTCTATCCCTGCATCGGCGCCTGGGTCTTCCCAGTACTGAAAATGGCTTTCGATGGGCGCATCCGGGGTAATAGTGATCGTGCCTGAGTTTGCGCTGGCAAGTTGCAGGGCGCAGGAAGCCAGAATCGGAATAAAGATACGCAGAGCTTTGTTAAGGATCACGAACAGCAAACCCCGTTTGGTGGCCGTCAGACTTTTCTTGCTATCGCATAATTCAGCTTACTCGCCTTTCCCCGGCAAGAAAGCCGGAATCCGATATTTAACGTCGTGATTTGCGCCACATCACCAAGTTTCTGGTGCCCTTCCTTTGTTAAGACTCCATAGAGGGGCGGCGGCCGGTTCAGCGGATAGGAACCGCTGCCTTGGCGCCCGGCAGGGACTGTGTCTACGCCAGGACGACCCTGATAGGCACAGCCTATCTTTGGCTTGGAAATTATCAATTTTATTCGGTCGTCAAATCTCCGTATTGTTCGCGGCGTATATTCAGTAACGTATGAATCCATCAACAAGGAGTTAGCTTTAATGGGCATCATTAACAGCGAGATCAAGCCGTTCAACGCCACCGCCTTTAAGCAGGGCGAGTTTGTTGAGATCAGTGAAGCAGACGTCAAAGGCAAGTGGGCTGTATTTTTCTTCTACCCGGCAGACTTTACGTTCGTTTGCCCGACCGAGCTGGGCGACGTTGCAGACAAGTACGAAGAGCTGCAGAAGCTGGGCGTTGAAGTGTTCTCCGTGTCTACCGACACCCACTTCACCCACAAGGCGTGGCACGACAGCTCCGAGACCATCGGCAAGATCAACTACTACATGGTGGGCGACCAGACCGGCACCATCACCAACAACTTCGGTGTGATGCGTGAAGGCCAGGGCCTGGCAGACCGCGCGACCTTCCTGGTCGACCCGGATGGCGTTATCCAGGCCATGGAAATCACTGCCGAAGGTATCGGCCGTGACGCTGACGACCTGATGCGCAAGGTTAAAGCGGCCCAGTACGTTCGCAACCATCCCGGCGAAGTGTGCCCGGCCAAGTGGAAAGAAGGCGAAGCAACTCTGGCGCCGTCCCTGGACCTGGTTGGCAAGATCTGAGTTTCTCCCTCAAGGGAAGCTTACGGACAAAAAACCCCGGATTTTTCCGGGGTTTTTTGTATCTGGAAAAAGGTTTGCTCAGAGCGCGTCGAGAATGGTTTCGGCGCTGGTCTGGTCCAGGCCCTGGGCATCGATGTTGAGCAGTTCCACCTTGCCATCATTGACAATCATGGCGTAACGCTGGCTGCGGATGCCCATCTGGCTCGCGGTCCGGTCCTGGGTCAGGCCGATGGCCCTGGCGAACTCTCCCAGGCCATCGGCCAGCATGGTGATGTCGTCTGCGTTATGGGCTTTACCCCAAGCGTCCATCACGAAGGTGTCGTTGACGGACGTGCAAATGATGCTGTCGACGCCTTTGGTGCGAAGCTTGTCGGCGTTTACTACGAAGCCGGGCAGATGGGCCGCCGAACAGGTGGGCGTGAAGGCTCCTGGTACGGCGAACAGCACCACTTTTTTGCCGGCAAAGAGGTCACCGGTGCGAATCTTCTCGGGGCCACTGGTACCCATCACCTGAAGCTCGATGTCTGGCAGGGTATCACCGGGCTGGATCGGCATTGCTCACACCTCCGTTGTTGTCGTTATTGAAGTAGTTCGCGCCACGGGCTTTGAGGCGATAGAACTCCTCAATGACGCCGGCCATGGCCTCCGCGCAATAAGGCCGAAGGCCGCTGAGAACCAGGCGTTTGGTGACTTCGCCCACGGTTTTGCCGTCTGCGGTCAGCTGGTACTCAAGGAGAACGTTGCCCCGCTTTCCGGCTGCATCCAGGGTCGCGTTGTGCAGCTCAAGGCCCGGCGACGGCAGATCCAGGTTGTCCAGGGCCACGCTCATGCTCTCGTACATCACCATCGGGCGGTCGGGATTGAACATCACCCCATTAGACTCCATTAACGGCTTCAGGGTATGGGGGAAGTTCTTGCCGGAGGCCGCCACGTAGGCGCGGGTGATGTCTTTAATCAGTTGCTCGTCCTGGGTCCGGGCGCCACTGCGGGCCACTTCAATGTAGACTTTTCCCGCATCATCGCAGACCTCAATGGCGTCCTCGGTCTCCACGAACTTGAGCGGTACACCCTCGCCGAGCAGGCTGCGGAACCGGAAGGTCATGTTTTCCGAGAGCCCGAAGCGCGCCAGAATAAGGGCGAAGAGCAGGTCCCCGGGGACGCAGAAGCGGCGGGCATCCGGATCGTGGATGGGGTTGAAGTCCCCGGCGACCTCCTTGGCGAACTGACTGGCCTGCAGGGCCGAGATGATTACGTGTCCGTCCTGGACGGAGTGGAAACGGTCTAGAAACATGCGTTGCCTATTCTGGTGCCTGAGAGTGATGTTGCGACGTCCTTGTAACATGATACGTCGACAGGCTTCGGGTGGATATGCGCTATTGGTCAAGCCCCAGGAGACCTTCAATAAATCAGCATAGCAAAGTTCTATCAAACAGTTTGTGGCAATTAATTTGAGCGTACGCTTGCCACGCCGTATTGTTGCGCCATCTTCGCTTGGCGACCCGTTTTAAATTCAGATGCTTAGTTTCAACCTCTAAAGGAGAAGCAGGAATATGTTGGATGCCAATATCAAGGAACAACTGACGGCGTACATGGACAAACTGCAGCAGCCGATCGAGCTGGTGGCAGCTTACGACGACAGCAAGAAGTCCCAGGAACTTCGGGAGCTGCTGGAAGAGCTGGAACCGATGTCTTCCAAAATCAGCCTGCGCACCGAAGAATCCGATGGTGTGCGTCGTCCTTCCTTCACCATCAACCGTGTAGGTACCGATATTGGCGTTCGCTTTGCCGGCATTCCCATGGGCCACGAGTTTACCTCGCTGGTGCTGGCGCTGCTGCAGGTGGGTGGGCACCCGTCCAAGGCTTCCCAGGAGGTGATTGAGCAGATTCAGTCACTGGAAGGCAAGTTCGAGTTTGAAACCTATTTCTCCCTGTCTTGCCAGAACTGCCCGGATGTGGTTCAGGCCCTGAACCTGATGAGCGTGCTGAACCCGGATATCAAGCACACCTCCATCGACGGTGCCCTGTTCCAGGACGAAGTGGAGCAGCGGGAAGTGATGGCGGTGCCCAGCGTTTACCTGAATGGTGAGCCCTGGGGTCAGGGCCGGATGACGCTGGAAGAGATCGTTGCCAGGCTGGACACCAGCTCCAGCGAAAAAGAGGCCGAAAAAATCAATCAGAAAGACACCTTTGAGGTTCTGGTGATTGGTGGTGGCCCTGCCGGTGCCTCTGCCGCCATTTACGCTGCCCGCAAAGGCATCTCTACCGGTATTGCCGCCGAGCGTTTTGGTGGCCAGGTGGCCGACACCATGGGCATCGAAAACCTGATCTCCGTGCCTTACACCGAGGGCCCGAAGCTGGTGGCGGCCATGGAGCAGCACGTGAAAGAGTATGACGTCGATATCATGAACATGCAGCGCGCCGAGAAGCTGATCCCGGCCTCACGCCCGGGCATGCCCCACGAGATTCGACTGGAAAATGGCGCGACCCTCAAGGCACGCAGCCTGGTGCTGTCCACCGGTGCCCGCTGGCGCCAGATGGGCGTGCCGGGCGAAGCGGAATACCGCAACAAGGGCGTCGCCTATTGCCCGCACTGTGACGGCCCCCTGTTCAAGGGCAAGCGTGTTGCCGTGATCGGTGGTGGTAATTCCGGTGTAGAGGCAGCCATCGACCTGGCCGGTATCGTTGGCCACGTGACTCTGATCGAGTTCGGTTCCGGGATGCGCGCGGATGACGTATTGCAGAAGAAACTGCGCAGCCTGAAGAATGTGGAAATCATCACTTCCGGACAGACCACTGAAATTACTGGTGAGAACGGTAAGGTCAACGGCCTGAACTATACGGATCGCAACTCCGGCGAGCAGCACCACGTCGCGTTGGAAGGTGTGTTCGTGCAAATCGGCCTGGTTCCGAACACCGAGTGGCTGAAGGGGGACATCGAGCTGAGCCAGCATGGCGAGATTATTGTCAATGATCGCAACGAGACCTCCATTCCGGGGATCTTTGCCGCCGGCGATGTCACCACTGTGCCCTACAAGCAGATCGTGATTTCCATGGGCGAGGGTTCCAAGGCAGCTCTGAGCGCCTTCGACTTCCTGATCCGCAATTCCGTGGATGACAGCGAGAGCGAAGCGGCGTAAACGAAAACTGAGATGTCGGTTTCTCTTCCCTGCTTGCCTGTGAGCTGGCTGCCAGGTAGCTTATCCTCCTGAACGCCAGTCATGCCGGATCATCCAGGGGATGAGTAACTATATGATGTTCCGTACAGCCCTGATTCTGCTCAGCCTGCTTTTGCTATCGGGATTTCGTGTAGCAGATGCCGGGCCTCGTCCCAGCGTTGTTTTCCTCTCGCCGGATGACTCCCGGTTCTGGCAAATGGTGTCGGAGTTCATGGCCGAGGTGGCAACTGATCTGGATATGGACCTTGAAGTCCGGGTCGATCAGGACAGCCACCGCTTCAGTTACCTGAGAATGGCCGAACAGGTTCTCCGCCGTGAGGACAGGCCAGACTACCTGCTGTTCATTTGCAGGGAGCTTGTCACCACCCAAATGCTGACACGTGCGAATGATCTGGGAGTAAAAGTTTTCACCTTCAATACCGATGTGCCTGCCGATACCAGGGTTGCGGTCGGCCTGCCCAGAGAGACCTTGCCAAACTGGATCGGGCATATGGCGCCAGATAACGTCGGTGCCGGTCGCACCCTGACAGCACTCCTTGAGCAACGAGCCGAGCGACTGGATTTAGGCGAGCCGGGGCAGCCGTTGCCAATGATCGCCCTGTCCGGAACCCTGGATTCATCTGCAGCAAAGGACCGGAACCGGGGGCTCGAAGCCGCTGTAGATGACAAGAGTAGCGAGATTCTGCAACTGGTGTATGCCGATTGGAGCGATCGGCTGGCGAAAGAAAAATCGTTGGTACTGCTGAAACGATACCCACAGGTTGCCTCCATCTGGAGTGCCAGTGACGGCATGGCCATGGGGGCCATTGAAGCGGCAAAAATGCACGGCAAGCAACCAGGACAAGACGTTGTAGTCGGTGGGGTGGATTGGGAGCCCCGGGCTCTGGATGCAATACGCCGTGGAGAGCTTGCCACCAGTCTGGGGCGCCACTTCATGGGGGGAGGTCTGGCTCTGCTGTTACTGCACGATTTTCATCATGGTTACGACTTCGCGAAGGGGGTGTCTTCCGCTTCTTTGAGCTACCAGCTTAAGCCGGCCACTGAGGATAATATTCACAAGGTTGAACGGATTTTGGATCCGGAAAACTGGCGGCAGTTGGATTTCCGGCGTTTCAGCCGTGCCCATAGTCTGGCAGAGCCCGAACTATCCCTGAATGCTGATCAGCTTATGGATCGCTTCACATCGGTGCTCTCGGAGGAGAAGGGCGGCGGGCAGGTCGTTAGCAACCGATAGCTACTCCAGATCCGCTTCCAGACTACCTGCTTCAGAAAGAGAAGGTTCTTCCCCTCCCGATTCCGTAAAAAGATGGGGGTAGGCGTTCCGTATACCCGCCACGATAAAGGCGTGGGGCACGTCCTCGAACAGGCCGTGGTCGTTGACGTATTCCATGTGGGCCTCACCGGATTCTGTGTACTCCTGGAAGATCGAATCGTGAAGGCCATCAAACTCCAGAGGCTCCACATTCATCAGTTCACAGAGTTGCCGGTTGAAGGCCGGGGTGGCCTTCAACCATTTACCGTTCAGGTATAACTCGATAAACCCGTGCATGCGGAAAATGTCCGACTGCAGCCATTCGATCAGCCTGGGGCTGGACAGATGGTTGCGCACATCCGCCAGGCCCAGCCGGCTGGGGATGCCAATGGAGCGGGCAGCGGCACCCAGCAGAACCGCCTTGGGAATGCAGTAGGATTCGCCGGCTTCCAGGGCGTAGCTGGCGCTGAAGGTGTTCGGAGCGGTCTGGAACACGTAGGGGTTGTAGCTGATACTGTCCCGTACCGAGAGGTAGAGTGCCTTGATCTGCGCCAGCGGGTCGTCAGGCGCTCCCTCCAGCTGTGCTTCAATCCAGGCCTTCAGCTGGGGCTGGTCGTAGTCAAAGAAGGTGGTTGGCTGGAGATAGGGTTCCATAATCAAAAGTCCGGTATCGGTATCAGCCCCTGATCGTCACCAAATCCCCGCCGACAGGCAATGGCGGTATCCGCCAGAACGATTGCCGAAATAGCTCATTGCTCTGGTGCTGGCGGTTTACTGGCCGCGCATTAGTTCGTAGGTGCACATGTTTACCGCCGAGGCCAGGTTCAGGGAGTCGATCTGGCCCCGACCGTGAATGGTATAGGGCGCCGCCTGAAGCTCAGCCAGTGCGTCCCGTGGCACGCCCCGAGCTTCGTTGCCAAACAGGTAACAGTCGTGCTGCCGGAAGGCTTCCGACATCATCGAGTCGCCATTCAGGTCGAGGCAGGCAAGGCTTTGGTACCGGCCGGACAGGCTGGCCAGGGTAACCTCGGTTTCCAGGGAAACGTGGAAGAGCGCCCCCATGCTGGCGCGAACCACTTTCGGGTTGTAGGGATCCACACTGCCCGGGCTCAGCAGGCACCGGAAACCGCCAAACCAGGCGAGGGACCGCAATATCGTGCCCAGGTTGCCCGGATCCTGAACCTCGTGCAGGTAAATGGCTTTTTCGCCGGGTTCCGGCTCAGGAGGGCTGTCCGGCATGGGGACCACGGCCAGAATTCCCTGTGGTGTGCGGGTATCGGCGAGCTGTGCCATCTGGCGGTCGTTGATGAGATGGGTTTTGAACGGGCTTTGCCAGTGCCCGTAGGCACCGGTCACATACAACTCCGAGGCCCGCAGCGCTGGCTGGCGGGTAGCTGCTTCCTGCAGCTCGAGCACCAGGTGCTCCCCCTCGACCAGGTAGTGACCGAGTGACTGGCGGTATTTTTTCTGTTGCAGTTTCCTTATATCAGCCAGATTCACGCGGGGGTTCCCTCACTGTCCTGGAGGTCTTCCAGCATGGCCTGAGCCAGCGCCTCGGCGACCTTGATGCCATCCACTCCGGCCGAGAGAATACCTCCGGCATAGCCTGCACCTTCGCCTGCCGGATAGAGCCCGCGGGTATTCAGGCTCTGAAGGCTTACCCGGTCCCGGGTGATTCGCACCGGCGAGGAGGTTCGGGTTTCAATGCCGGTCAGGATGGCGTCGTGCCGGTCAAAGCCCCGGATCTGCTTGCCAAAGGCCGGCAGGGCCTCGCGGATGGCTTCGATGGCGTAGGGCGGCAAGGCAGGCGCGAGGTCGCCCAGTTTGATGCCGGGCTTGTAGGAAGGCTCGACCTCGCCCAGTTCGGTGGAGGGTTTGCCTTTGATGAAATCACCCACCAGTTGGGCTGGCGCGCAGTAATCGTTGCCGCCCAGCGTGTAGGCCCGGGATTCCAGGGCCTCCTGAAGGTCGATACCGGCCAGCGGGCCGCCCGGGAAGTCTTCCTCCGGGTGAATGGCCACAACAATACCGGCATTGGCGTTGCGCTCGTTGCGGGAATACTGGCTCATGCCGTTGGTGACCACTCGGCCCGGTTCGGAGGTTGCTGCCACCACCGTGCCGCCCGGGCACATGCAGAAACTGTAGACAGCGCGCCCGTTGCTGGCGTGGTACACCAGTTTGTAGTCTGCCGCGCCCAGGGCCGGGTGGCCGGCGTATTTGCCAAGGCGGGCAGTGTCGATGAGCGATTGCGGGTGTTCAATGCGAAAGCCGACTGCGAAGGGTTTGGCCTCGATAAAGACATCATTACGCTGGAGCATGCGGAAGGTCTCCCGAGCGCTGTGGCCGAGGGCGAGCACCACATAACGGCTGTCGAGGCGTTCGCCACTGGCCAGTTCCACACCCTCGACCCGGCCGTTGCGGATGCGCAGGTCGGTAACCTTGCTTTCAAAACGGATTTCTCCGCCGAGGCGGATGATTTCCTCGCGCATGGCAGACACCACGCCGGTCAGCCGGAAGGTGCCGATATGGGGCTTGCTGAGGTACAGGATTTCGTCCGGTGCGCCGGCCCGGACAAACTCATGCATTACCTTGCGGCCGTAGAACTTCGGGTCCTTGATCTGGCTGTACAGTTTGCCGTCCGAGAACAGGCCGGCACCGCCTTCACCGAACTGCACGTTGGATTCCGGAGACAGCTGCTTGTTCCGCCACAGGGCCCAGGTGTCTCTGGTGCGGCGCCGCACGTCCTTGCCACGTTCCAGCACAATTGGGCGGAACCCCATCTGGGCCAGAAGCAGCGCGGCAAACAGACCACAGGGCCCGAAACCGATTACAATCGGACGCTCGGTGAGACCGGCGGGTGCCTGTGCGACCGGGTGATAGTCGGTATCGGGTGCCGGGCGTACGTGCTGGTCTTTTTCAAAACGGGCGAGGATGGCTTCTTCGTTTCGGGCGCGCAGATCTATGATGTAAACGAACTTGATTTCGGAGTTTTTCTTGCGGGCGTCGTAGCTGCGTTTGAACACGACAAAGTCGGTCAGATCGGCATCGCGAATGCCCAGCCGTTCGACAATGGCAGCACGCAGGGCGCTTTCCGGATGGTCCAGGGGCAGCGCCAGTTCAGTAAGGCGGATCATAGTCAGTCCTGCCCGGCTCTTGCCGCTAATGGAGTGGACGTTGCCGGGTAAAGAGGAATCGGAGAATGTTGGGTGAATTGTACGTGTGCCCGCCCCGGTTGTCAGGATTTTGCCGCAGGCGGGCCCGGCACGTACAATTGGCGCAGGCTTTCCCGTTTGATGAGTCCCTATGGCCCGATCCAAAAGCAGTAACCGCTGGCTTGAAGAACATGTGAACGACCCCTTCGTGAAGCAGGCGCAGGTGGACGGCTACCGCTCCCGTGCCAGTTACAAGCTCCTTGAAATCAACAGGAAGGACCGGCTGATCCGCCCCAGCATGGTGATCATGGACCTCGGCTCGGCACCGGGCGGCTGGTCTCAGGTGGCGGCAAATCTGGTGGGCCATAAGGGCCGCGTGATTGCCTCTGACATTCTGCCCATGGATGCCATTGCCGGTGTGGAATTCATTCAGGGGGACTTCACCGAGAATGATGTGTTTGAGGCCATCATGGCCACCCTGGGTAATGACCCCGTGGACCTGGTGATTTCCGACATGGCACCCAACATCAGTGGGGTCACCGTAGCCGATCAGGCTTCGTCCATGTATCTGGTAGAACTGGCGCTGGACATGGCCTGTCAGGTGCTCAAGCCCAAAGGCAGCTTCCTCGCCAAGGTGTTTCAGGGTGAGGGTTATGACGAGTATCTGAAATCAGTACGCGCTGTGTTCGACAAGGTCGTGGTACGCAAGCCCGACTCCTCCCGTGCCCGCTCCCGGGAAGTCTACGTCCTGGGCAAGGGCTTCAAGGGCTGACTCAGCCTGTTGCCCTTTCGAAACCCTGCATCCAGGAAGGCGACATAGTTGTCGGTGTGCACCCGGCACTCCGTGGCTCAATTGCGATAATTGTGGCAGGCTGAAGCCTTTTTCAGGGAGAGGGGATGACCGTTATGACGCTGCAAGATTTGCTGGGTACCGAGTTGCCGATCATTCAGGCACCCATGGCGGGTGTTCAGGGAAGTGATCTGGCTCTGGCGGTATCAAACGCTGGCGGACTGGGTTCGCTGCCCTGTGCCATGCTGGGCCCCGGGGCGCTCAGATCCGAGCTGGAGGCCCTGCGGGCCGGTACCGACAAACCCTTCAACGTCAATTTCTTCGCCCATACCTCGCCAGTACCGAGCGACGCCCGGGAACAGGCCTGGCGGGAGGCGTTGTCCCCTTACTACAGCGCGTTCGGTATTGACCCCCAGACCATTCCTGCCGGGGGTGGCCGCACGCCTTTCAGCGCGGAAGCCGCTGCTCTGGTAGAGGAGTTCCGGCCGGCGGTGGTGAGTTTCCATTTCGGGCTACCGGATGCCACATTGCTGCAACGGGTCAAGGCGGCCGGCGCGAAGGTATTGTCGACAGCTACGACGGTTGAAGAAGCGCTTTGGCTGGAGCAGCAAGGGGCAGACGCCATCATCGCCCAGGGGCTGGAAGCCGGTGGCCATCGCGGTATTTTCCTGACCAGGGACATGTCCACGCAGATGGGCACCTTTGCCCTGTTACCCCAGGTGGTGGGCGCAGTAAAGGTTCCGGTAATCGCAGCAGGCGGCATTGCCGACGCCGGTGGTATTCGTGCGGCCATGGATCTGGGGGCGGTAGGCGTTCAGCTCGGGACCGCTTTCCTGCTGTGCCCGGAGGCTACCACCAGGCCCATTCACCGGGAGGCACTGAAAAGCCCGCAAGTCCGCCACACCGCTATCACCAACCTGTTTTCCGGCGGCCCGGCGCGGGGCATCATGAACCGAGTGATGCGGGAGTTGGGGCCGGTCGCAGAGGTGGCGCCTGAATTCCCGCTGGCGACCTCGGCCATCGCTCCGCTCCGGGCGGCGGCTGAAGCCAAAGGCTCCGGTGATTTCACCCCCCTGTGGTCGGGACAGAACGCCAGCGGCTGCCGGGAGATTCCCGCCGGGCAGCTGATCCGGCAGCTCGCCGGCGAGCTATGACTGATCTGATCGCAGAACTGTCCCTGGCCGAGGGGCTGGGCCAGCTTTTTTGGCCTGGTTGCCTGGGTTACCTGGAAATCGATCACGGACGTCTTTCCGAGCACTACGTCCCCGGGTCAGACGACTGACTGAAACAACCAGGGTCCGAGACCACTTTGGCCAATTTCCGCATAGCCCGGCCTGAGCTATCTTGATTGCAGACCATTGATTACCAAAAGCGGACTGGAATCCGAGAGGGCAGGTAATGGGCAAGCAGCATTTCGATGTACTGATCATCGGCGCCGGCGTTTCCGGCATTGGCATGGCGTGTCACCTGAAGCGTGAGTGCCCGGGCAAGTCGTTTGCCATCCTGGAGCGCCGGCAGTCCCTGGGTGGCACCTGGGATCTGTTCCGTTATCCCGGTATCCGGTCCGATTCGGACATGTTCACTTTCGGCTACGACTTCCGGCCCTGGACCGGCGGCAAGGTGCTGGCGGACGGTGCCTCCATCAAGGATTATGTGCGCGAGACGGCCAGAGAGCATGATGTTGAGCGCCACATCCGCTACGGACTGGCGGTGAAAACGGCAGACTGGTCCGGTATGGACAAGTGCTGGAAGCTCTCCGCCCGCAATGAAGCTACCGGTGAAACCGCAACCTTCACCGCCAGTTTCCTGATCGGTTGTACCGGCTATTACAACTATGACCAGGGCTATAAACCGGATTTTCCGGGTGAGAACGATTTCCGCGGCCGGATTGTGCACCCGCAACACTGGCCGGAAGATCTCGATTACACCGGCAGGAAGGTGGTGGTAATCGGCAGTGGTGCAACCGCCATTACCCTGGTGCCGACCATGGCGGAGAAGGCCGCCCATGTCACCATGCTTCAGCGCTCGCCCACCTACCTGATATCCTTGCCATCGACCGACAAGGTTACCCTGGCCCTGCAGAAGTTTTTGCCAGAGAAGACCGCTTACCGGCTTACCCGGGCCCGGAATATTGCGATTTCCCGTTTTCTTTACCTGCGTTCCAGAAAAAGCCCCCGGTTCATGCGGCGCCTGTTTCTCGGAATTATCAAGCGGCAGGTGGCCGGAAGGGCCGACATGCGGCACTTTACACCGGACTACAACCCGTGGGACCAGCGCCTGTGCGTGGTGAAGGACGGGGATCTGTTCCAGGCAATGAAAGCCGGCAGGGCATCTATCGCCACTGATCACATTGAGTGTTTCACCGAAACCGGGATCCGCCTGAAATCCGGTGAAGAGCTTGAGGCAGACATCATCATCCCGGCCACCGGCCTTGATATCCAGATGCTGGGAGGCATTCGGCCGACGGTGGATGGCCAGGAAGTGGTGATGAAAGACAAGGTCATCTACAAGAACGTGATGGTGGAGGGCGTCCCCAACGCCGGCATGATCTTCGGCTACACCAATATTTCCTGGACCCTGAAGGTGGATGTTGCGGCGGAATACCTGTGCCGCCTGATGAATCTGATGGACAGACAGGGTTACCGAACCGTGGTTGCCAGGGATACGGAAAACAGCCGTGCCGAAGACACCATCCTTGGTTCCCTCAACTCCGGCTACATTCGCCGCGCGGCCGACCGCTTGCCTCGCCAGGGCACCCATGGTCCCTGGAAATCTTCACAGAATTATCTGGAGGATGTGAAAATCCTGCGTTTCGAGCCGATTGAAGACGGCTATCTGGAGTTCGACGGCACACGAACCCCTGCCAGAGCGAGTGAATCCAGTGGCTGCCTGCGACCAATCCGCTCGGCTCTGTTTGGGGCCTGATCAGTCAACGGCGGAATGAATCACTTCCCGGCGTACCGCGGCCAGATGTCCTATGCTCAAACTGTCATCACAAGCTTTGGAGGATACTATGCGCTGCATTCTGAAATCGGTTCTGGTGGTTTCGACCCTGTTTTTTGCCACCCTGACCCTGGGTGCTGAAGGTCTGGTAACCGTCAAAAGCAGTCACGACGTCAAGGCCACGGTGGACAAACTTGAGTCCGTATTGAAGGACAAGGGCATGACCGTAATGGCCCGTGTGAATCATCAGCAAGGCGCCAAGAAGGCAGGGCTGGAGCTTCGCCCGACCGAAGTGCTGATTTTCGGAAACCCCAAAGTCGGCACGCCGCTGATGCAGTGTGCCCAGAGCGTGGCCATTGATCTGCCTCAGAAAGCGCTGATCTGGGAAGATGAAAATGGCGATACCTGGCTGGCTTACAATGATCTGGACTACCTGAAGTCCCGCCACGGTATCGAGGGTTGTGACGAGGTGCTTGAAAAGGTGAGTGGCGCCCTGGCCGCATTCGCCAAAGCCGCCACGGAATGATCCTTCGCACCCTACATTGTTAGATTGTTACGACTGGATAATGGCGAGCCTGATTGTCTCATCCTCCACGCTTTGGCTGGCGTGAATTCGGAGGCCTCAGGGGCGCGGGCCCATCATGCGGTTCGTCCATCAGGGTGCCAACGATAACGTGATCCCCATCGGGCGTCAGATAGAAGGCCAGGGAGCGTCCTCTCATTTCACCCACATAGCCGGTCATGCCACCGGGTGCCTCAAAGCTGTCGATAACCTCCACACCCTGTTGTTCCAGTTTCTGAATGACCGGCGGGAAATCCCCGGCCTGAACGTTGGCTGCAGCGATGGCGGTGGATAGCAGTGCACCATGCAGCACACGGCGAGATGGGGAAAGGCTCATTGGGTTGTTGCCTCCTTTGGTGATGATTCGAGATGGCTGGCGTCCAAAGTAACGGACTACAAAGCCAAGGCGGGCGCCCACCCTGACTTCTCCGGTCATCGGATGATTTTCGTTGCAGCAAGGCGAGTAGTGACCACTGACATAGGCGTGAGTTCCATCTTTCTGCTTTTCGCTGAAAAATAAAGAGCCTGCTAACTAAAAGCATCTATGGCTATTTCGAAGGTCCTCTGTTACTGTGCCCGCATCCTGCCTCTAGGGATTCCGCAGTTCAAGGCTTTAAGCCCGTGCGACCTTTCCATACGACCTGTCAGAGGACGTCACCCCGATACCGGCGCGTGACTGTAGTCGTCTTTTATTCCATGAATGTTCATGGTATCTGCCCGCATTCGCCGAAACCGGTGTTCGTGGAGGCAGAACAATCAAGAGTTGATTCTATATGAGTTTTTCTTCACTCGGTTTGTCCGAGCAGCTGGTCCGTGCCACCACCGATCAGGGTTATGAAACACCGTCCCCAATTCAGGCCCAGGCCATCCCCGCCGTTCTTTCCGGCCGGGATGTGATGGCTGCCGCCCAGACTGGCACCGGCAAAACCGCCGGTTTCACCCTGCCGCTGTTGCAGCGTCTTGGCGAAACCTCCCGTACCGGCAAGGGGCCCCGTGCCCTGATCCTCACGCCGACCCGGGAGTTGGCGGCACAGGTTCACGACAGCGTGAATCTTTACAGCAAATACGTTCCTACCAAGGCCGCTGTGGTTTTCGGTGGTGTGAAAATCAATCCGCAGATGATGAAGCTGCGCAAGGGTCTGGACGTATTGGTGGCAACACCGGGCCGGCTGATGGACCTGTATCAGCAAAACGCTGTGCGCTTCAACGAAGTGGAAATTCTGGTGCTGGACGAAGCCGACCGAATGCTGGACATGGGCTTTATCCGCGACATCCGCAAGATTCTTGCGCTGTTGCCGGCCAAGCGCCAGAACCTGCTGTTCTCCGCCACCTTCTCTAACGAGATCCGTACTCTTGCGGAAGGCCTGCTGGATAACCCGGTGCAGGTGGAAGTAGCGGCCCGTAACACCGCTGCGGAAAACATCAGGCAGTCTGTCTACCCGGTGGATCAGAGCCAGAAAACGGCGCTGCTGAGCAAGCTGGTACGTGACAATAGCTGGGACCAGGTACTGGTCTTTACCCGTACCAAGCACGGCGCCAACCGCCTGACCCAGAAGCTGGAGAAGGACGGTATTACCGCCGCCGCCATTCACGGCAACAAGTCGCAGGGTGCCCGCACCCGTGCGCTGGCTGACTTCAAGGCCGGCGAAGTGCGTGTGCTGGTGGCGACGGACATCGCAGCCCGTGGTCTGGACATCAAGCAACTGCCCCAGGTAGTGAACTTTGAACTGCCCAACGTACCGGAAGATTACGTGCACCGTATCGGCCGTACCGGCCGTGCTGGTGAGAGCGGTCATGCGTTGTCACTGGTGAGTGCGGATGAAGGCAAACTACTGACGGGTATCGAACGGCTGATCAAGAAGCAGTTGCCGCGCAAGAGCATGGAAGGCTTCGAGCCCACCAACAACCTGCCGCTGAAGCCCAAGGCCAAGGCAGACCCCAGCCGCGCCCGTACCCGCAGTAGTAACGGCGCTGGCAATGGCCGGCCCGGAGGCAAGCCGAAAAGCTTTGGGGACAAGCCAGGTGGCCGCAGTGGTGGCCGGAGCCAGAATGGCGGCGGTCAGCGAAGCCGCTCAGCCCAGCGCCAGAGTGCCTGAGGCCGGTCAGGACAGTTCAGGAAGGCGGAGCAGATGCTCCGCCTTCCTGTTTCTGGCGGACAAAAAAAGGCGGGGCCGGAGGGCCCCGCACAGGAGAGCGCACCTTTCGTCAGCCCACAGATCATGGAGGCTGGCGGAGGGCACGGGGATCAGAATTTGTAGGACAGGCCGACCATGTAAACCAGGGGATCAATTTCCACATCCACGGTCTGGTTTACAGCTTCAATTTTCGCCTCGGTGTCGATGTCTATCCACCAGACTGCCGCGTTAACACCGATGTTTTCAGTGATCATGTAATCCAGGCCAACCTCCGCAGCCAGGCCGAAGCTGTCATCGAGTTCAATATCGGTGCCTGCAAGAGCGCCAGCGGTTTGTTCATCAAAAAAGATGGTATAGTTCACACCCGCTCCAACATAGGGTTGCAGCTTGCTGCCGCTCGGCATCGGGAAATACTGAAGTGTGATGGTTGGTGGCAGCTGTTTTGTCTCGGCCAGCTTGCCAAGACCAGCCAGATCACCGTCACCTTTAATATCGTGGCTGAAGGGCGTTGCTGCGAGCACGCCCAAACCCAGTTGATCTGTAAGCATATAGCTCAGGGTCAGACCTAGTTGGGTGTTGTTGTCTACGTCAACTCTCGCGTCGGAGCTGAGGTTGGTAATAGGGTCACTCGAAGCGTCTGGTGCAACAGTCACCACGCCAACGCGGCCAATAAAATCACCAGCTTCGTACGCTTGAACAGCCGGCGCCGCAGCCATAACCGCTGCAGCCAGAACACCAAGTTTAAATGTGCGGGACATATCCATCTCCTTAACCTGAATCGTTGATGGCTTCAGATTAGTGGCAGCGGAGAAAGGAAACTTGATTTAGCGCAAGATTGGCCGGGCAGGGGGCCTGGTTTGATCGCCAGATTGACGTAGCTCAAGAAATCGGGCGGCGCTGCGATTACTGCGGAGAGTCAGGCTGAGTTCTTTTGCCTTCGGGCAGACTCTCGTCTGGTACGAACACATCACGGATAGTCAGGGGATTACCGTCGGCATTCTGGACTTCAACCGCCTGAATCGGGCGGCCGGTGGCACGGTCGCGCAGGTCCAGGAGTGTCTGGTCCGGGGCGGGATTCCATTTGTCGCCCCACTGGCGCAGGGCAATCACCACCGGGAACAGATCCCGGCCTTTCTCGGTCAGGCGGTATTCAAAGCGGGAGCCGTGTTCGCCGACATCCACCTTGCGCAACACCTCGTTATCCACCAGCCGGGCCAGGCGATCGCAGAGGATGTTCTTGGCAATGCCCAGTTCCTGCTGGAAATCCACGAATCGGCGGGTGCCGTACATGGCGTGCAGCACAATCAGCAGGGACCACCAGTCACCCACTTCATTGAGGGCACGGGCGACGGAGCAACTGGAGTCATCAAAACGTTTTCTGGCCATGGTGGGAGTGTACTGAATAGGGTTGCATTTTAAAACCAGATTCAATAGGGTTGCTTAACGAAACCAAATTAGTGAGGTTGCACATTACCATGAGTATAAATCTTGGCCCGCTTTTCGAACCGTTTGAACTCCACAACCTCAAGCTGCGTAACCGGGTCGCCATGGCGCCGATGACCCGCAACTTCTCGCCTGATGGTGTTCCGGGCGAGGACGTGGTGGCCTACTACCGTCGGCGTGCCGAGGCCGGCATTGGCCTGATCATTACCGAAGGCACCACGGTGAATCACCCGGCGGCCAGTGGTTACCCTAATGTTCCAGCGTTTCATGGGTCCGACGCCCTTCAAGGCTGGAAAAACGTTGTTGATGCCGTGCACGAGGCGGGGGGCACCATTTTCCCACAGCTCTGGCACGTTGGTGCTGTGCGCAAGGAAGGTACACCTCCGGATCCTTCGGTGCCCGGCTACAGCCCGTCCGGCCTGTTCGCTCCCGGCAAGCCCAACGGCAAAGCCATGACCAAAGAGGATATTGACGATGTGGTCGCCGCCTTTGCCGATGCGGCGCAGGATGCCAAAGCCCTCGGTTTTGACGGTGTAGAGATCCACGGCGCCCATGGTTACCTGCTGGACCAGTTCCTCTGGGAAGGCACCAACCAGCGTGACGACGAATACGGCGGCGGCATGGAGAACCGCCTGCGTTTCGTGGTCGAGGTTGTTGAGGCGGTTCGCCACCGGGTAGGTCCGGACTTCCCGATCATGCTGCGTTTCTCCCAGTGGAAGCAGCAGGATTATGAGGCGAAACTGGTGAACACCCCGGAACAGCTCGAGCAGTTCCTAACGCCCTTGGTGGAAGCCGGTGTGGACATTTTTCACGCCTCCACGCGCCGTTTCTGGGAGCCGGAATTCGAAGGTTCGAACCTGAACCTCGCCGGCTGGACCCAGAAGCTGTCCGGTAAACCGACCATGTCGGTTGGCAGTGTCGGGCTGACGGAAGACTTTATCAGCGGAACCTTTGCCAGCAAGCAGGAAGCCGTTGAGAAGGCCGGCGTCGATGAGCTGGTGGAGCGCATGAACAACCATGAGTTCGAGTTGATTGCCGTGGGTCGTGCGCTTCTGCAGGACCCGGAGTGGCTGGTCAAAGTGAAGGAAGGCCGCCTGAACGAGGTGGAATCCTTCGCCAGGAAGTCCCTCGCCAAGCTTTACTGATCGCCCCTTCGATCAGAACCTGCCGCAGCGCTTTCGGGCCTGCGGCTTTTTTGTGGCCCCCGGCGAACCTGTCGTCTTCGTAATCGCGTCTGAACTGAGACACGTTATGATGGATGAAATTCACCCAAAAGTGAGGGGCCCGTATGTCGATGATTGGTTCGGTTAAAGTACTGTTTGTGGCACTGGTGATGGCGGCGATGGTGGGCTGTGCGACCGTTGGAAAGGATTTTGCCACCCACAACATCGATCAGATACAGGTTGGTGAAACCACAAGGTCAGACATCCAGGAGATGTTCGGCGAGCCCTGGCGCACCGGGATCGAGGACGGCAAACGGACCTGGACCTACGGCAAGTACAAATGGTCGGCCTTCGGTGACGCGGAAACCACCGATCTGGTGGTGCGATTCAACCAGGACGGAACCGTGTCCTCCTACGTTTACAACACCACCGAATAAACTCCGTAGAAAACAGGCGTGGGGCTGTCCTCAGCCCCGCAACCCTCCTACCAGTTTATCGATGCTTTCCTTGGCATCGCCGAACAGCATGCGGGTGTTGTCCCTGAAGAACAGCGGGTTCTCAACACCGGAATAGCCTGTGGCCATGCCCCGCTTGAGAACAACCACCTGCCGGGCTTTCCAGACCTCCAGCACTGGCATGCCGGCAATCGGGCTGCCCGGGTCTTCGGCGGCTGCCGGATTCACCGTGTCGTTGGCGCCAATTACCAGCACCACATCGGTTTCCGGGAAATCGGCGTTGATCTCGTCCATTTCCAGCACAATGTCGTAAGGCACGTGGGCTTCAGCCAGCAGCACGTTCATGTGCCCGGGCAACCGGCCGGCCACCGGGTGGATGCCGAACCGCACGTTCGCGCCCCGCTCCCGGAGTATCTTCGTCATCTCGCTGACGCCATTCTGGGCCTGGGCCACCGCCATGCCGTAACCGGGCACAATAATCACCGAGTCGGCATTGCGCAGTTCTTCACAGACATCATCCACGCTGGATTCATGGACCGTCTGGTCCGAATCGGTCGCGCCCGCGCTGCTGGTGGTCTGGCCGAAGCCGCCAAGAATCACGCTGATGAACGAGCGGTTCATGGCCTTGCACATGATGTAACTGAGGATGGCGCCGCTGCTGCCCACCAGTGCACCGGTCACGATCAGCAGATCGTTGCCCAGCATGAAGCCGATGGACGCCGCTGCCCACCCGGAATAGCTGTTGAGCATGGACACCACCACCGGCATGTCGGCTCCGCCGATGGCCATGATCAGGTGAATACCGAGTACCGAGGCGATGGCGGTCATCAGCACCAGGGCAACGATGCCCAGCGCCATGCTGTCGGTGCCCAGGAACCAGACTCCCAGCAATACGCAGGCGATGATCGCCGCCAGGTTCATCAGGTGGCGGCCGGGCAGGGTCAGGGCCTTGCTGTCGATGCGGCCATCCAGCTTACCGCAGGCCACCAGTGACCCGGTGAAGGTGACGGCACCGATAAAGATGCCCACAAACACTTCCACCAGTTTGATGGTGTGCTCGGCTCCGGACGTTGCGCCCAACGGTTCGATATAGCCGGAGAAGCCCACCAGCACCGCCGACAGCCCGACAAAACTGTGCAGCAGGGCCACCAGTTGCGGCATCTGGGTCATTTCCACCTTGTTGGCGATGGGAATGCCAATGCCGGCGCCCAGCAGCACCGCAATCACGATGGCGATGATGCCGCCATCACCCACGCTGGCGAGGGTGGCCCCCACCGCGATGATGATGCCGGCGACCCCGTAGAGGTTGCCCCGCCGTGCCGATTCCTGGTGGCTGAGGCCGCCCAGGCTGAGGATAAAGCAGATACTTGCGACCACGTAGGCCACGCTCACCAGTCCTGTACTCATATCGGGCGTCTCCTACCTGCGGAACATTTTGAGCATGCGATGGGTGACCCGGAAGCCGCCCCCCACGTTGATGCTGGCAATCAGCACCGCGACAAAGGCCATGATGCCGACGGCAAGGTTCTCCGCCTGGGCCAGGTGCAGCATGGCACCGATTACGATGATGCCGCTGATGGCGTTGGTTACGCTCATCAGGGGGGTGTGCAGGGAGGGTGTCACGTTCCAGATCACCTGCCAGCCGATAAAGCAGGCCAGCACAAACACCGTGAAGTGTTGCAGGAAGCTTTCCGGCGCGTAGGCGCCAACCCCATAGAGCGCCAGCGCTGTTACCACCAGAAGCGTGCTCTTGCCAATCAGGCTGCGACGGTCGGCGTTCTTCTTTGCCGCGGCTTTGTCGGCGGCCGACGGTTCCTCTGTTCCCGGCGGCGGTGCGGAGCTGACGGGCGCCTCCGGCTGGGGTGGCGGCCAGGTAATGCTGTTGTCCCGAACCACGGTCAGGCCCCGGATGACGTCGTCCTCCATATTGACCAGGGGCTTACCGTCTTTCTCCGGGGTCAGTTCGGTGAGCAGGTGCAACAGGTTGGTGGCGTAGAGATCGCTGGCCACCTTGGCCATGCGGCTGGGCAGGTCGGTGTGGCCGATCAGCGTCACGCCGTGGTGATGGGCCACCTTGCCGGGTTCGGTGAGTTCGCAGTTGCCACCGCGCTCGGATGCCAGGTCGACAATCACACTGCCGGGTTTCATGGATTTGACCATATCGGCGGTGATCAGTTTCGGTGCCGGCTTGCCGGGAATCAGCGCGGTGGTGATGATGATGTCCACCTCCTCAGCCTGCTCCGCAAACAGCGCCATCTCCGCCTTGATGAACTCGTCGCTCATCTGCTTGGCGTAGCCGCCGGAACCGCTGCCA
Organism: Marinobacter sp. B-21; assembly: GCF_056857895.1. Taxonomy (NCBI): domain Bacteria; kingdom Pseudomonadati; phylum Pseudomonadota; class Gammaproteobacteria; order Pseudomonadales; family Marinobacteraceae; genus Marinobacter; species Marinobacter sp. B-21. Next base: position 88,784 of record NZ_JBSXNZ010000083.1, on the reverse strand, counting down.
TCCTCATCGTCGAAATCCAGTACCAGGAACTCGGCACCCATGCTCTCGACCTGTTCCTTCACCTCCAGCCGGGTGTCGAATGCCCGCACGATGGCACCCATGCTGTTGGCGGCACCAATGGCGGCAAGTCCCGCCACGCCGGCGCCAATCACCATGATCTTCGCCGGCGGCACTTTGCCAGCCGCCGTCACCTGGCCGGTAAAGAAACGCCCGAAGTGATTGGCCGCCTCGATTACCGCCCGATAGCCGGCGATGTTCGCCATGGCGCTGAGTGCATCCATCTTCTGGGCCCGGCTGATGCGGGGCAGGCTGTCGATGGCAAACGAGGTAATCTTCTTCGCCGCCAGCTTTTCCAGCAGCTCCGGATTCTGCGCCGGCCAGATATAGCTGACCAGAAACGCCCCTTCCTTCATCAGGTCCACTTCATGCCTGTTCAGGGAAGGGTTTTTCATCGGCGCGCGGACTTTCAGGATGAAATCCGCGTCCTGCCACAGCGACGTGGTATCGACCGCTATGGCCGCGCCCACTTTCTCATAGGCCTCATCGGAGTAATTCGCGGCCTCGCCGGCGCCGCCTTCAACGACCACCTCGTAGCCAAGCCCGATAAGTTTGTGAACGGACGGTGGCGTGGCTGCCACCCGCCGCTCATCCTTGAAAATTTCCCTGGGGATACCGATTTTCATTGTTGGTATGTCCTCCGGATTGCCCGATGAACCAGTTACCTGGATACCTACATACCTACATACTAGTGCAGGTTGCCAGATCTGCCCGAAACTGCCGGTTGATGAAATGCCCGGTTTCCCGCTGTGCCGGTTCTCAATTGTTCAGGCGAACCGTGGGCTGCACCATGGAACAGTATCGCAAGCGCTTCATACGTCCACTTCCTTACGGCAGAAACCGTTGCAGCACGCTATGCTTGCCGGCTTTCTTTGAACCTTGGACTGCCCGGAATGCTTGAGACGTTTTTCTCCACCTTTATCAGCAGTACTGTTCGCTTTTTGTTCCTGCTGGCACCCTTTTTCGTGGTGACCATGTTCCTGGCACTGACCAGAGGATTGCCGGCACCCGAGAAGTCGTCGATCATCCGCCGTGCCTGTGTCTCGGCGTTTGTTCTGGGCGTGATTCTGTTCTTTGCCGGTCCGCTGCTGTTCAGCGCCATTGGTATCACCCTCAACTCCTTCCGGATCGGCGCAGGCAGTTTGCTGTTCCTGACCGCCATCAGTCTGGTCACCAGTGGCACCCGCAATCACGCCACCGGCTTGCCGGATGAAGACCGTGACGACATCGCCGTGGTGCCCCTGGCGATTCCGGTGATGATCGGCCCGGCGACCATTGGTGCGATTCTGGTGTACGGAGCGGAGCTGAAAACCGTCGCCGAAGTGTCCGGTGGGCTTCTCGGGCTGGTGTCCGGGTTGCTGATCCTCGGGGTTCTTTTGCACCTTTCCGGCTATCTGGAAAAGGTTCTGGGCAAGACCGGCCTCAACATTCTCTCGAAAATCAGTGGGCTGATTCTCTCCGCCATGGCTGCTGAAATTGTGCTGACGGGCATTGCGGGATTCATCGCATCCACCTAGAGTATCGCGGGTCTTTTTTCCGCAGTGGGGTCTGTGATGTCCGCCAACACCATTGAGCATAACCGCAACCGGTACAACTTCTCCGGCGTTGAGTCGATCTGGCTGTTCGGCTACGGCTCGCTGATCTACAAGGTGGATTTCCCGTTCCTGGAGCGGCGCCCGGCCTCGATTCGTGGCTGGGATCGGCGGTTCTGGCAGGGCTCCCACGATCACCGGGGCACGCCGGAAGCGCCGGGCCGGGTGGTGACCCTGGTGGAGAAGCCCGGTGCCGTCTGCAAGGGCATGGCGTTCCGGGTGTCGCCCAATGTCTTCGAGCACCTGGACGTACGGGAAAAGAACGGTTACCTCCGCTTCAGCACTACCCTCACGTTCGAGGACGGCAGCCATGCCGGAGGTCTGGTTTACATTGCTACTGAAGACAACGAAGCCTTCCTCGGCCACGCGCCGGAGGCAGATATCGCCCGTCAGATTGCCACGGCGACTGGCCCCAGCGGCCCCAATGCGGAATATCTTCTGAGGCTGGCGGAATCGCTGCGCGCCCTTGGCGCCGATTGTCCCCACACCTTTGCCATTGAATCCCATCTTCGGTCTTCCGCCAGAGGCGCGGATTGGCCGGATCATTCACGACACTCATGTGCTGATTGAATCGTCGCGCCGCTGAGTGAACCAGAGCTATGCCGCGGCACCGGGGCGGGATTGAAACCCCGGGCCGGTGACCTGCGCCGCTGCTGCAGGCCGATCAGCAGCAAGGGCACCACAATCATCAGGCTGCCGGCCAGGAACCAGAGGTCCGGCACTTCTCCGAACCAGATCCAGCCAATGCCCACGGCCCAGATCAGCCCGGTGTATTCGGCGCTGGTGACCTGGTTGGCATCCACCTGGCGGTAGGCCAGCAGCACAGTGATGTTGTAGCCCAGGATGAACAGGGCAGACCCCATGGCGCTGATGAGCATGCCGGAATCCCATGGGGCGCCTTCCCACCAGGCCAGGGCACCGGCCGCTGGCAGAATCAGCAGGTAGTTCAGGAACAGTTTGTGGACGGTGCTCTGCTGTTTCGGCAGCTGGCGAACCAATACGGCGTTGATGGCCAGGGCAAAGGCGGCTGCCAGCGCTGCGACGGCGGCCCAGTTGAATTCCACCGGCCGGAGGATCAATACGATGCCGGCAAAACCGCTGAATACGGCGGTGACACTCAGAGGGGTCAGTTTCTCCCGGAACAGGAAAACGGAGAGTGCCATGACGAGTATGGGGGCGGCGTAGAAGACGGCGTTGGCGGTGGCCAGGGGCAGGTTGCCCAGGGCGATGACCATGCACAGGATGCCCGCCAGGTGGATGTGGGCCCGGAAAGCGTGGATTTGCAGGCCAGCGAAAAGATTCTTCCGGTCCAGCTGGCCTGCCAGGGGCAGCAGGAATGTCAGTGTGATCAGACTGCGCAGGAAGGCAAACTGGAACACCGGAGCGCCGGGTTCGAGCAGTTTTATGAATACGTCAGAGATCAACGCCATGGCATTGCCGATGATCAGCAGCAAAATGGCACTGTTTACGGTTTTTCCTGACATATCCTTTCTCTTCGCTCTCAAACTCTGGGTGCGTGAGGCCAGGCAGGAAATGGCTTCCGAAAACCGCTGCAAGTACATCCCTGTACGCTTGCTTTCCGCCATCCATGGCTCCAAGCATTTCCGGAAGCCATTTCCTGCCTGGTCTCCCCTAACTCGCAGTGAGAGTCTATTTGGGTTTTAATATCCGATAAAATGATCTTTATTTAACCGGTATTAGAAAAATAGATAATGAAGCTGCCGCCCCTGAAAGCCCTGCCCGTATTCGAAGCCGTTGCCCGCCTCAACAGCTTTTCACTCGCTGCCGATGAACTGGCGGTAGGCCAGAGTGCGGTCAGTCATCAGATCAAACAGCTGGAAACCTACCTGGGGGAGCAGTTGTTCTGGCGCAGTGGGCGAACTCTTTCGTTGACCGACGAAGGCCGGCAGTACCTGGATGCGGTCAGTTCGGCCCTGTTGCAGATTGAACGGGCCAGTGAACAGTTGCTGGGGCATGAGGAGTCGCGGTTGCGGTTGTCGGTGTTCAGTTCGTTTGCAGTGCGCTGGCTGGTGCCAAGGTTGCCGGATTTGCAGCGCTTGCATCCGCAGCTGGATCTGGCGCTGGAGATGAGCAGTGAGAATCCGGTGTTGTCGGACCGGGTGGCGGACTGCTTCATAACCATCCACAAGGACTCACCGGCTTACAGCTATGAGTTGCTGTATGTGGAGCGTCTGTTTCCGGTGTGCAGTCAGGATTACTGGCAGAAAATCCGCCGGGAGCTGGGCCTGGAAGGGGTCGATGGTGATGATATCTCACTGACACCCGTGGACATTTCCCGCTTCCCGTTGTTATCGACCCACAGCATTTTCGACCGTGCCGCGGGTGACTGGGAGGTTTGGTACAAGGCCGTCGAACAGCCAATTCCTGTGCACGCCCGGGTTCAGCATTTCAGCCACATGTTGCTGGCGCTGGAAGCGGCCCGGTTCCATCAGGGTATCGCGCTCACCAACGACTACATGCTGAGCACGCGCAAGGATTCGGAGGATTTTGTCCGCTTGCCCTGCCATCCGGTGATGACTGGGGATCAGTTCTACTTTGCCTGGAAAACCAGCCGGCGCCAGGAGCGGGGTATTCAGTTGTTGCGACGCTGGCTGGTGAGTCAGGCCATCGAGGGTGGGCTTCGGGGTGAGGCGGACTAGCCGCGTTCCAGGGTTTCCCAGACTTCGATGGCGGCGGCCAGGTCTTCCAGCGAGGCGCCCACGGATTTGAACAGGGTGATGGCGTCATCACTCGTGCGTCCCGGTTTGTCGCCCCGCAGCAGTTCCGCCAGTTCGGCCCGCAGGTCGGTCTTGCGGAACGCGCCTTCGTCGATGGCCTGGAGAATGTCGCCGGCCTCGCTCAGGGCACCGGCGTAGGTGTCGACAAAGACCTGGCTGTGGGCCAGGCACTGACTGTCGGTTTCCCGCATGGTCGGCCGGAAGGCGCCCACCAGATCCAGATGGCTGCCGGGCTGCAGCCATTCACCCCGGATCAGCGCTTCGGTGGACAGGGTCGCGGAGCTGATGATGTCCGCCTTGGCGGTGGCGGCTTCCAGGTCCGTCACCGCCTCACAGTCAAACCGGTTGCGGAAATGCTCGGCCAGCGCCGCCGCCTTGTCCGGATTGCGTCCCCAGATCCGCACCTTACGGATAGGCCGTACCGCGGCATGGGCTTCAATCAGCATCGGCGCCAGCTTGCCGGTGCCCACCACCAACAGCGCTGTGGCATCCTCGCGGGCCAGCTCCCGCGCCGCCAGGGCCGAGGCGGCCGCCGTCCGCCGGCTGGTCAGGGCGCTGCCGTCAATACAGGCGAGCGGAGTGCCATGCTCGCCCTCGCACAGGATATACAGACCCGAGATGGCGGGCAGGCCGGCACTGGCGTTCTGGGGAAACACGTTGACCATCTTCATGCCGATATAACCCGCCGGTTCCCAGGCCGGCATCAGCAGCATGGTGGCCTCACCGTCCGGGCGGTGCATGGTGTGATGATGTCGTGGCGGCGCTTCCACGCCCTCGCGAAACGCGGTGGCGAGACGTTCGATCAGTGCCGGCCATGCCAGTGCGCCGGCCACCTCCTGTGCAGAAATAACTCGCATAGGCCTCAACCCTGTTTACGACTGGCCAGCCGCTGGATTTCACCGATGATGCCGCGGCGGAATACCATGACACAGACCACGAATATGGTACCGAGTATGACCTGTACCCAGGAGCCAAAGGCGGACAGCTCGTGGCTGAGGGCTCCCACGGTGATGGCACCAACCACCGGGCCGAAGACTGTGCCCAGCCCGCCGACCAGGGTCATCAGGATGACTTCGCCGGAGGTTTGCCAATGGGCGTTGGTGAGCGCGGCGAACTGGAAAATGATCGCCTTGGTGGCACCGGCCAGCCCGGCCAGGGTGGCGGATATCACGAAGGCCAGCAGTTTGAAGTGATCCACGTCGTAGCCCAGCGACAGGGCCCGGGATTCGTTTTCCCGGATTGCCTGCAGCACTTCGCCGAACGGCGAATGGATGGTGCGGTAGATGATGCCGAAGCCAACGAGGAAGATGGCGAACACGAAGTAATACATGGCGAGGGAGTTGTTCAGGTCGATCAGGCCGAACAGGTGCCCCCGGGGAATGCCCTGCAGGCCGTTCTCGCCACCGGTGAAGGGCATCTGCAGGGCCAGGAAGTAGATGATCTGGGCCAGTGCCAGGGTCACCATGGCGAAGTAAATGCCCTGGCGGCGTATGGCCAGGAACCCGAAGGCCGCGCCGAGCACCATGGCAAACCCCGCGCCGGCGAGTATGCCAAGCAGCGGGGTAAAGCCCCATTCCTTGGTGACGTAGCCGGTAATGTAGGCGGCGCCGCCAAAGAACGCGGCGTGGCCGAACGAGAGCAGGCCGGCGTACCCCAGCAACAGGTTGAAGGCACTGGCGAACAGGGCAAAGCACAGCAGGTCCATGACGAACACCGGGTAGGCGAACAGTGGCGCTGTCAGGCCTGCCACCAGCATGAGGATAAAGAGGATGCGGTTGGTCATGGCGCTTACTTCTCCTTACCAAACAGGCCGGCGGGGCGGAACAGCAGAACCAGCACCATGAGGAAGAAAATCACGGTACTGGCGGCGGGCGGGTAGAACACCTTGGTCAGCCCTTCAACCAGGCCCAGGGCCAGGCCGGAGAGGATGGCGCCCATGATCGAGCCCATGCCGCCGATGACCACCACGGCAAACACCACGATGATCAGGTCGGCCCCCATCAGCGGGCTGACGGAGTAGATGGGAGCGGCCAGAACCCCGGCCAGGCCAGCCAGGCCAGCACCGAAGGCGAAGGTCAGGGTGACCATGAGGGGAACATTCAGGCCGAAGGCCTGGGTCAGGTCGGGGTTTTCTACGCCGGCCCGCAACCGGGACCCGAGCTTGGTGTGTTCGATGACCCACCAGGTGAGGAAACAGACCACCAGGGAAAACACAATGGCAAACAGGCGGTACGTGGGGAAGTACATAAAGCCAAGATTGACCACGCCACTGAGGCTCTCCGGCTGGCCCGGGTAGGGGGTGCCGGAGACGTTGAAATAGTTGGAAAACAGACCCTGCAGAATCAGCGTGATACCGAAGGTCAGCAGCAGCCCGTAGATGTGATCCAGAGCGTACAGACGCCGGAGCAGAAGGCGTTCAATGAGAACCCCCAGCAGCCCGACCAGCACGGGCACCAGAATCAGGGACGCCCAGAAGCCGATCTGAACGCTGATACCAAACCATTGCTCCAGAAAGGAGTAGCCAATCAATGCGATGAAGGCACCGAGCATGTACATGGCGCCATGGGCAAAGTTGATGATATTGAGCAGTCCGAATATCACCGCAAGCCCGAGGCTCAACATGGCGTAGAACACACCGACATTAAGCCCAAGCAGCGCCTGGGCCAGGATGACCTGCATCGACACGTTGGCTATCTCCTCTTTAAGTGGTGGTCAAACCGTGTGTTAGTTAACCAGCGAACATTTGGTGTCTGCCATCGAGATGTAGGCCTGGTCGGCGGGAATCTTCGAGACCACGTTCAGCAAGTCCCACTCACTTTTCGATTCCGACGGTTTCTTCACTTCCACCAGGTACATGTCGTGCAGCATGGAGCCGTTGGGCGCGATTTTTCCGCCCTTTACGAACATGTCGTTCAGGGTCATTTCCCCCAGCTTGGCGCGAACCGTGTCGGTATCGTCCGTTCCGGTCTCCTTAACCGCGTTCAGGTAGTTGGTCACCGCCGAATAGACACCCGCCTGGACCATCGTTGGCATGGCACCATGGCGCTCATTGAATCGATTGGACCACGCTTTGGTTTCGTCGTTCTGGTTCCAGACAAACGCGGTGGTGAACTGCAGGCCCTGGGCAATGTCGAGACCCATACTATGCACATCGGTTAGAAATACCAGCATGCCAGCCAGTTTCTGGCCACTCTGGACGATCCTGAACTGGTTGGCCTGTTTGATGGCGTTCACGGTGTCCTGGCCCGCGTTGGCAAGCCCGATGACATCGGCACCGGATGATTGCGCCTGCAGCAGATAGGAGGAGAAGTCGTTGGTGGACAGCGGCGCGTTGACGTTGCCAACCACTTCACCGCCCAGGCTCTCCACTACCGCGCCGGTGTTGTCCCGCAGGGAGTGGCCGAAGGCATAGTCAGCGGTGATAAAAAACCAGCTCTTACCGCCGTTCTTGACCATGGCCGTGGCCGTGCCCACGGGTAACGCGTGGGTGTCGTAGACATAGTGAATGCCGTAGGGCGTGCACTGCTCCTCGGTGAGGGCCGTGGTGCCGGCGCCGGTGTTCATGGTGATGATCTTCTTGTCCTTGGCCAGTCCCTGAACCGACAGGGCCACCGAGGAGTTGTCGAGGGCGGTGATCATGTCGACTTCCTTGGCGTCGATCCATTCCCGGGCAGTACTGGCGCCGATGTCAGGCTTGTTCTGGTGATCAGCAGAGATGATTTCGATTGGTTTGCCCATAACCGAGCCACCGAAGTCTTCGATGGCCATTTGGGCCGCGATAACGGCGCCCGGGCCCTCCAGGGACTTGTAGACCCCGGACATGTCACTGAGTACACCGATTTTGACCTTGTCGTCAGACAAAGCTCCGGCTGCGGTTAGCGGCAAAGTTAGTGTTGCTGCAGTCACAGCGCCGACCAGTCCTTGTTTCCAGTGCTTGAACATAGTGGGTATCCTTTTGTTATTAGATTCCGGGTCGGACCGGCGAAGGCGGTCCAGGCCCACAGGCTCAGACACTCAGGTGTCTGTTCAACTGCTCTTTTTTGGCCTCGAGATCGGCCGCATCAATCTGCTCTACCACCTGACCATGCTCGATCACATAGTGTCGATCGGCCAGAGGCGCGGCAAAGCGGAAATTCTGCTCCACCAAAATGATTGTGAAGCCCTTTTCCCTCAGTTTGCGAATGACATCATCCAGGGCTCTCAGGATCACCGGAGCAAGCCCCTCGGTAATTTCGTCCAGCAACAGCAGGTTGGCACCGGTGCGCAGGATGCGGGCAATGGCCAGCATCTGCTGCTCACCCCCGGAGAGCTTGGAGCCCTGGCTTTTCCGCCGCTCCCTGAGGTTCGGGAACATGGTGTAGATGTCATCCACCGACAGGCCACCCTCGGCGACCATCGGGGGCAGTTCCAGGTTTTCGTCGACATTGAGTGAAGCAAAAATGCCGCGCTCTTCCGGGCAATAGCCGAGCTTGCCGACATGGGCAATCCGGTGTGTGGGCATGTTGATGATTTCAGTGCCATGGATCTTGATAGAACCGGTGCGACGGCCCACCAGGCCCAGAATGGCCTTCAGGGTGGTGGTGCGCCCGGACCCGTTACGGCCCAGCAGCGTAATCACCTCGCCTTCGTGCAGGGTCAGGTTCATGCCGTGGAGAATGTGGGACTCGCCGTACCAGGCGTGCAGGTTCTCGATTCGGAGTAACTCCGGGCGTTGATCAGGCGGCATCGGTGGTCCCCATGTACGCTTCCATCACGGCTGGGTTGGTGGATACGGTGTCGTAATCACCTTCCGCCAGTACCTCGCCCCGGTTAAGCACGGTGATGGTGTCGGCCAGGGTGGCGACCACATTCAGGTTGTGCTCTACCATCACAATGGTCCGGCCCTCGACCACTCGTCTGATCAGATCGGTGACCGTACCCACATCCTCGGAACTCATGCCCTGGGTGGGCTCGTCCAGCAGCATCAGCCGGGGCTTCAGGGCAATGGTGGTGGCAATTTCCAGGGCCCGCTTCTGGCCGTAAGGCAGCTCGACCGCCCTGGTGTCGGCATAGGCGCCAAGCTCGACCAGCTCCAGGGTTGCCTGGGCTTCTTCATTCAGTTGGTCCAGCACCCGCTTGGAACGCCAGAACTGGTAAGAAACCCCCAGTGTGCGCTGCAGGGCAATGCGTACATTTTCTCGGGCAGACAGGTGCGGAAACACCGCCGAGATCTGGAACGAGCGAATCATGCCTTGCTGGGCGATGCCGGCGGGCCGGGAGTGGGTGATGTCTTTACCGTCGTAGATGATCTGGCCGGCACTGGGCCTGAGAAACTGAGTCAGCAGGTTGAAAAAAGTGGTTTTGCCGGCACCGTTGGGGCCAATGAGGGCATGGATGCTCCCCGTCTCCACTTTTACGCTGACGTTGTTGATGGCGGTAAAGCCCTTGAAATCCTTTTGCAGATTCCGGGTTTCGAGGATGATCGGGGAAGGCGTTGTCTGTTCGCCCGCAGCCTGGTCGTTCACGGAAATACACCCCTTTCGGTTCAAGTCGGCGACGGGTGCGCCGTAGGTTCGTTATTATTTGTTATTCAAAATTTTTCTGAAAAGGTTGCAGATACTGCCAATTGAACTGACATTCAGTAATAGTCGGGGAGTGTGGAGTCTGTCAAGAAAAGAGGGGAGGCAGGGCGCCTCCCGGAGAGCGGAAACCGGTTTTACAGATACTGGTAACGCAGCAGCCGGTGCTTGATGCGTTCGAGGACGACCTGGTCGATCACCGCAGCCAGCACCGCGATTACCAGAATGTTGGTCATTACACCGGTCATGTCGGCGATTTCGCCGGAGTAGGCCAGGGATTTGCCCAGGCCGGCACTGAAACCGACAATCATTTCGGCGGAAATCAATGCCCGCCAGGCGTTGCCGAAGGCCAGTTGAGCGCCGGTGATCAGTTCCGGTGTCACCGCCGGGAAATAGACCCGCTTGAGCATCTGCAGCTTCGAAGCGCCCATCACCCGGGCGGCGGAGATATGCACTTTTTCCACGCTCTCGGTGGCGTTCATCACGCTCAGAGCGGTGGGGAAAAAGGCACCAATGGCCACCACCACGATGATCGGCAGGTTGCCGAATCCCATCAGGATCAGGAACAGCGGCACCCAGGCAATGGAGGGAATCGACTGCAGAATGATGATGGCGGCTTTCAGTGGGCTGCGAACCGCGTTCAGGGTGCCGCCCACCAGCCCGATCAGGATGCCGAGCACGATTGCGGAGCCGTAACCGGCACCCAGGCGGGTCATGCTGTTGCCCAGCCCTTCCCAGAAGGTCGGGTTGTTGAACTCTTCCCACAGACGGACAAAGGCGGCGGGAACGTCAGGCATCAGGAAGTCCGGCAGGAACCAGGCCGCCACCTGCCAGAAGAACAGAATGACGGCGATGGCGACCACATAGGCCCGTTTGCTGGCGACGCCGGCGGTTTGATTAGTACTCATGCTTAAAGCTCACGGGCCTTCTGCCAGGACAGATCGAGCAGCGAGTCAACGTCGAAATCGCTATCTGCCGGAAGAATGCCCTGGGCCTGCATGATGCCGGCCAGTTCCTTCATCCGGTTGATGTCATCCTCAGTCAGTTTCGCGCTGAAATCATTGGTCTGGATGGCCTGGGTAATGACGTCCACCGCAGGAACCTTGCCCTGGTTGCGTGATTCGACGAACTCATCCTTGATGAAATACCCGGTGATCAGCGGGGCCGCTGTCGCGGGCTCGCTTTCAAGCATGTCAATGGCCTCGCGCTGGGCATCCAGCGCCGCCCAGAGAACGTCTTTCCGGTTCTTCAGGGTGTCGGCGGAGGTGATGACCACCATGCACGGGAACGGCCAGACTTCGCCGATTTCATAGATCTGCTTGACCGGCGCCACCAGCCGGGCGATACGGTCGTAGGGTTCGAACAGGAAGGCCGCATCCACCCGGCCGCCAACCAGGGACTGAACGGCGACAGCCGGTGCCACACCCATGATGTTCAGATCACCGGGCTGAAGGCCGGCGTTGTCGAGCATCACGCCTTTGAGCACGATGTCGGCGGTGCTGCCCTGCTTCTGGGAAGCCAGGTTTTTGCCTTTCAGGTCCGCCACCGATTCAATGCCGGAATCGTCACGCACCAGCAGGGAGTGGTAGCCGCGCTGGGCGCCACCAACGATTTTCAGGTCCGCCCCGCGGGACGCCCAGGTAAAGGCGTTGGAGAAGCCAAGCACACCGATATCGAGCTGGCCGCCCACGATGCCCTTGATCAGGTCAGTGCCGGAGCTGAATTCGATCAGTCTGGCATCCAGGCCGTACTTCTCATACAGCCCGGCCTCATAGGCCAGCATGGCCTGGGCATCGTCCATAACCCGGACGTAACCGACCCGGAATTCTTCTGCCGCATTAACCGGACTGGCGATCACCAGTGCCAGGGCAGCCGTAACTAACCAGCGAATCATACAGTTTCTCCTTTCTCAACAGGGGTTGAGGTTGTGTCGGTGTCGATACCGAGCAGGTTCAGAACGTCGCGACGGATATCGGCGAATGCTGACAGGTCGTGGGTTTTGGGAATGTGGCCCAGGGTAATTTCCTTGAGCACAACGGCTGGGCGGTTGCTGAACACCAGCACCCGGTCGGCCAGGTACAGGGCTTCGTCGACATCGTGGGTGACCAGGACCACCGTCGGACGCTCTTCCTCGATCAGGTCTTTCAGCACGCTTTGCAGGGTCATTCGTGTGAGGGCATCGAGGGCGCCAAACGGTTCATCCAGCAGCAGCACCTGGGGCCGGGCAATGAAGGCCCGCGCCAGGGCACAACGCTGGCGCATGCCACCGGACACCTGGTGCGGGTAATAGTCCTCGAAACCGGTGAGTTTTACCCGGCCCAGCCATTTGTGGGCATCTTCCCGGGCGGCCTGCTTTGGCTGGTTCTGGAATTCCAGGGCCAGAGCCACGTTCTCGAGCAGCGTCATCCACGGGTAGAGAGCGTGTTCCTGAAACACCAGGGTCCGCTCCGGTGAGGGGTTCGAGACACTTTTGCCATCGGCCGTCAGGGTGCCGGTAGAGGCACCCTGCAAGCCCGCGACCATGTGCAGCAGGGTGGACTTGCCGCAGCCGGACGGGCCAACGAGCGCCACTATTTCTCCGGTTTGGATGGTGGTGTCGAACTGTTTGATCACGTTCAGGTCGCCAAAGCTTTTGGTCACCTGGTCGAAATGGAGTTCCATATAACCCGCCAGAATATGTTTATATTCTAAAAAAGAATAAACAATCTCTATTTTATAACTACGAAGCGTTGTATAAAAGTGGATTATGCACTTTTACCTATTCGAGGACACTGACGGGGAATCCCGGCTGGGGAATTGCGCCAGTTCTGCAAGGAGATAAGATCAGAGTGAAGTGGCCGGGCTGTGAGAGCGGCCCGGCGGGCAGAGACTGGACTCACTCCCGGGCGGGTCGCTCAACGACCTTGCGTTTGCCCTTGGCACAACGGGACAGGGCCTTAAGGCCATCACCATCGAAGGCATCCACACGGATAACGTCGTAGAGTGCGGTCAGCGCCTCCAGCAGCTTGTCGCATTCGTCTGCCTTGACGACGCCCTCGGCGCAGGCCCAGTCCACCAGTTCCTTGCGTTCGTGGCCCATCAGCAGGGCGATGCCATCCAGTTCGTCTTCGTTCCGGTTGCGGATTGCTTCATGCAGCCGGCTGCGCATCTCTGCGGTCTCGTTGGCCAGTCTGTAGGCATTGAGTACCCGCCCCAGGGGATCTTCCGGGTCCATGGTGGTGTAGGCGCCACGGCTGATCCGCTGACGCACGGGGGTGTCCTTCACAATACTTTCAGCCACTCTGGCGCCGAGTTTGTCGTCCGGACCATTGAGCCCGGTGGCGCCCAACGGGAATACCAGCAGGCGCAGTGGCCAGCGCAGGGCCGTTACCGGAAAGTTGATGATGGCTTCGCGCATGGAACCCTGAAGATCCCGCAGGCAGGTTTTCAGGCACCATTCCACCAGTGGCCGCTGGTCATCCGGGTAGCCCTCCTCGTGCCATTGTTTGATCACGGCAGTGGCGTAGTACAGGTGTACCAGGCAGTCCGCCATGCGGCCTGAGAGCCGTTGCCGGGCCTTCAGGCCGCCACCTACCGTCAGCAGGGTTACGTCGGTCATCAGTGCGAACGCGGCTGAGAACCGGGCCAGTTGCCGGTAGCAGGGCTTGATATCACCCTGGCGCGGCACCGATTCGATCCAGCCCCGGGTCAGGCCCAGCAGCAAGGCCCGCAGGGCGTTGCGGGTGGTATGAGCCAGGTGGCGGTAGAAAATGCCGTCGAATGTCTTCGCGGCCTTGTCTTCATCCTCCATGCCGGCCGCTTCGATTTCCTCCACGATAAAGGGATGGCAGCGGATGGAGCCCTGGCCGAAGATCATCAGGCTGCGGGTGAGGATGTTGGCGCCCTCCACGGTGATGCCAATGGGCACCGCCTGGTAGGCCCGGGCCAGGAAATTGCGCGGGCCGGTGATCACGCCCCGGCCCGCCACAACATCCATGGCGTGGTTGATCACTTCCCGCATCAGGTCAGTGTTGCGGTACTTCAGCACGGCCGAGGGCACGGAGGGCCTGCCCCCCCGGTCGAGCATACCGGAAGTGAGCAGCCGGGCCGCGTCCATCATGTAAGTGTAGCCGGCAATTGGCTCCAGGGCTTCCTGTACGCCCTCAAACTGGCTGATGGAACGGCCGAACTGCTCCCGGGTGTAAGCGTAGGACCCGGTGGCAAGGCTGGCCACCTTGCCGGCGCCGGTGCCCAGGGCGGGCAGGGAGATGGAACGGCCGATGGAGAGGCACTCCAGCAGCATGGTCCAGCCCTTGCCGAGCATGTCCTGGCCGCCGATGACCTGGTCCATGGGAATGAAGACATCGCTGCCCCAGGTTGGCCCGTTCATGAACACAGTGTTCATGGGCAGGTGGCGGGCGCCGGCATTGACGCCCTCGGTCTCCCGCGGGACCAGCACGCAGGTCACACCGATCTCATCATTATCGCCGAGCAGCTTGTCCGGGTCATAAACCTTGATGGCCAGGCCAATCAGTGTGGCCACCGGTGCCAGGGTAATGTAGCGCTTGTTCCAGGTGACCTTCAGGCCCAGTACTTCCTTGCCGTTCCATTCACCCTTGCAGACGATGCCCTTGTCGGGAATGGCGCCTGCATCGGAGCCGGCCACCGGCGAGGTCAGGGCAAAGCACGGAATCTCGTCGCCACCGGCCAGTCTTGGCAGGTAGTGCTTTTTCTGCTCATCGGTGCCGTAGTGCATCAGCAGCTCGCCGGGGCCCAGCGAATTGGGCACCATCACGGTGACGGCGGCCGACACACTGCGGGTGGAGATTTTCATCACGATTTCCGAGTGGGCGGTGTTGGAGAAACCCAGGCCACCGTCCTCTTTCGGGATCACCAGGCCGAAAAAACCCTTTTCCCGGATGAATTTCCAGACCTTGTCCGGCAGGTCGTACTGTTCGTGGGTAATTTTCCAATCGTCCAGCATGGCGCAGAGCTTTTCCACCGGGCCATCCAGAAAGGCCTGCTCGTCGCTGGTGAGGTGTGCCGGTTTGGCGTCCAGCAGTTTGTTCCATTTGGGCTTGCCGGAGAAGAGTTCACCGTCCCAGTCCACCGAGCCGGATTTCAGGGCTTCGGCCTCGGTATCCGAGAGTTTCGGCAGGCGGCTGCGAACCCAGCCAAGCAGTGGCCGGCTGAGCTTGTCGAGCCGTAAATCGCCGGGAATCGCCAGAATCAGGGCCAGGGCCAGCAGAGCGCCACCGAAAAGGATGCTGAGAATGTGCCAGTCATCCTGAAACAGACCGATAACTGTGGCAATGGACATCACCAAAGCAGCTGTGGTGCCGCCGATACCCAGATAAATCAGTATCAGGGCACTGATCAGCAGGAGCAGAACACTCATGGGGCAGACCTCCGTATCGTGAATGCAATCAGCCAGATTGTGCTTCTAACCATCGGTCAAAGTCCCTGCAGTTGCAAGGAGAGCCGGCGGGTGCAGGGCTTGGTTGGTATGATCGGCCTTAAAAGCTGAGGCCAAAAATCAGTAACGCCAGAGTGGTCAGCAGCACCGCCACGTTCATTCCAAGAACAGAATTAAGCCGCGGAGGGTCCGCCAGGGCGCCCGGCAGCCTGAGGCTGACCCACAGAGCTGCGGGCGCCGGAGCGAGCGCGATGGTGGCCCATACCGGCAACCAGCCTACCAGTATGCCGGCCCCCAGAACGCCGTAACTTCCCAGCAGCAGAATGCCCACCAGTCGGGCAGCGGCAGGCTGGCCCAGGGTTATCACCAGGTGTCGGCGCCCGACTTTCCGGTCTGCTTCGGCATCCGGTATCTGATTGATCAGCAGTAGCTCGCTGACCAGCAGCAAGCTGATGGCGGACACTGCAATGGCTGCAGCGTCGATGCGGGCACCCAGGGCAATCAGGCTGCCCAGTATCATCACCGGCCCGAATCCAAGCCCCGGGGCCAGCAGGCAGAGGATGGGCGAGCGGGTAATCCAGCGGGTGTAAGTCAGTACCAGCACCACGCCCGCGGCCCCGAGCACCAGCATGGGCAGCCCCCGGAGCCAGAGAAAGTACAGGCCGATGGCCACCACCAAGGCGAGCGTGCCGAGGGCCGCCAGCAACACACGTTTTACGGCGGCGGGAACCTCCGGAAGCGCCCCGCTGCCGCCGGAAAAGGGCGTGCGCCGGGTGATCAGGTCCAGCCCGGAAACAAAGTCCTCGTATTCATTGAGCAGGTTGACCGCCGCGTGGGCGAGCAGGGCGCCGACCAGAACCAGAAAGGTATCCAGTAACGCCGGTGGCTCGCCCTGTTGCCAGGCCAATGCCACACCGAGGCCCGCACACAGGGGGGCGAGCACCAGAAAGTTGGGGCGGGCGGCACGCACCACCGCGACGGTTTCAGACATGGGGTCCTTCCTCAACGAAACAGGGCTGACTTGATCCGGTGGTCAGATGTAACCGGCTGCGAATACCAGCCCGAGCACCACGGGCATCACAACGAGACTACCAAGATTGCTCAATAATACCAGTGAAGCCACCTTATGTGGCTCCTGGCGATACTGTTCTGCCACTATGTAGTTCAGTACCGCCGGCGGCAGGGCGGCGAATACCCACAGCGCCGCGACCTGCATCCCCGGCAGGTCGAGGATGGCGATCATGGGCCAGGCCAGCAGCAGGCCACTGGCCGGGCAGGCGATTGCACCGAGCATGCCCAGTTTCCAGTCGCTGAAATCCACATCCAGCATGCGGACGCCCAGAGCAAACAGCATCAGCGGAATGCTGACACCACCAAGCATGTTCAGTGTCTCCAGCAGCCATTCCGGTAGAGGAACGGCAGCAAGATTCACCGAGAGCCCGGCAACACTGGCGAGCACAATCGGCAGTTTCAGGCGTTTCACAATGGAGGCATGGTGGTCCAGTATGTACAGACCGACAGAGAAGTGCAGCAGCATTTCCACGATGAACAGCACAATTGCCGCTGGCAGGGCCCCGTCACCAAAGGCCAGCACCAGTAGGGGAATGCCCATGTTGCCGGAATTGTTGAACATCATGGGAGGCAGGAAGGTTTTCAGGTTCAGCTTCAGAACCTTTGCCAGCGGATACAGCACGATACCCGAACCAAGCACCACCACCGTGGCCGCCAGCGCCAGCTGGGCATAGTCCTGCAGGGGGGCCTTCTGGTCCGCCAGCACCGCAAACACCAGCATGGGCACGAACAGCTCCATGTTGAGAACGTTGAGTCCCTGGATATCCGGGGTGCGGTAACGGCCATAAAGGGCACCGCAACCGGTGATCAGGAAAACCGGCAACATGGTGGACAGAATCTGGCCGATCATTGAACAGGCTCCGACAGGCGTAAGAGAGATAGTGAATGAATAATCCGTTAGGTTCGCAAGTATCGAGCCGGTTGGGCAAGCATTAATCGCAAACGTTCGACCAAAGCCGGAGGCAACATGGTGTGAGCGGACCAGGTTGCGGTGGCCGGCCAGGCCCACCAGAATACCGGCCTGAGATTCTTAATCTGCTGCGGAGAGTCCCTGTGTCCAGTCCCTTTGATCAGCCTGTTTTCCGGGAACACACCTGTTCGGTCAAATTTGATGCCCGAAGGGCGGTGTTTGGCCGCGATGACGTTATTCCGGTGTGGGTTGCCGACATGGATTTTGCCGCTCCTGAGGCTGTTACCCGGGCGCTCAGCGAGCGGGCTACACACCCGGTGTATGGTTATACCCTGTTTCCGGACAGTCTTTATCGGTCCATGATCGACTGGTTCGCCGACCGACACGGCTGGCAGATCCAACGGCAATGGATCCTGATGGCGCCCGGTGTGGTCCCGTCCCTGAACGCGGCTTGCATGGCCTATGCCGGGCCGGGCGAGGGTGTCATCATCCAGCCACCGGTGTATCCGCCGTTTTTCAGTTCGATCCGGCACAGTGGCCGGAAGGTGATCGAGAACCCCCTGGTGCCGGAAGACCCTGACACCGGTGACCCCGGCCATTACCGGATGGATCTGGACCACCTTGAACAGTGCGCCGCGCGACCGGATGCCCGTATCCTGTTGCTGTGTTCACCCCACAACCCGGTTGGGCGGGTTTGGTCTGATGACGAGCTCAGGGCCGTGCTCGCCATTGCCCGACGGCACCAGCTGGTGGTGGTCTCGGATGAGATTCACTGCGACCTGACCTATCGGGACAAGCCCCGCCACACCATGTTGGCCAACCTGGCCGGGCCGGAGGATGCCCTGGTGATGGCGGTGGCACCCAGCAAGACTTTCAATATGCCCGGCCTGGGGCTGTCCGCGCTGGTGATCCCCGATTCGGACCGGCGCAGCGCCATGAAAGCCGTGTTCGCGTCCATGCATCTGCCCCAGTGCAACCCGTTCAGCATCGCCGGCTTCGAAGCCGGTTATCGCCACGGCGGTCCCTGGCTGGATGATCTGATGGCATACCTTCAGGCAAACCGGGATTATGTGGTGGAGGCGGTCAGCCAACGGCTGCCGGGCATTCGGGTATCGGCTCCCGAGGGAACCTACCTGATGTGGCTGGATTGCCGCGGGCTGGATCTGGACGATGCCGGCCTGAAGCGGTTTTTTGTCCGGGACGCCGGTATCGGCATGAATCCCGGGGTATCGTTTGGTGATCAGGGCAGCGGCTTCATGCGGCTCAACATCGGCTGCCCCAGAGCCGTGCTTGAAGAGGTTCTTGATCGAATCGAAACCGCACTCGGGAACCTCGGACCGGATCACTGATCCTTCATGGAGCAGTGATTTTGCACCGGTTTCCAGTGGGGTGGTTCGGCTATGCCGGGCAGGTCGCCACTGGTGGGCCGGATTGCCTCCCAGATCTTGCCTCCGTGGCGGGTCAGGCTGCCGACGGTGTAACTTCGGGAGAACAGCCATGGCTCGGGTTGTTCGCACGGCTCCTGAGCCGGGTTACGGCTCTGGGCAGTCGACCGCTCACTGTTGCCGGTTTCTGACATGCTTGCATCAGTGTCGACGCGGGCGCCGGACTTGCCGCCGGCGTTGTCGCTTTTGGCGCCACAGTCCGGAACCGAATCGAGCCGCTTCCAGTTAAATGCCGTTCCCGGTTCCTGCCCTTCGTGCAGTTCACGGGATTCAAACCAGTTTCCCTGATGAAATACCACAGTGCCTGCCGGGTAGTAGCGGGTAGGCACCCACTTGGCCTGCTCCGGATCACAGGGCTTAGCGGCAGCCGGAAGTGAGAGGCCAGGCATCAGCAGCACCAGAAAGAGAAGGCTGCGAAAGCGTCGGATGGATTCAGTCATGGTTGTCTCCTTTTGCTTGCTGTTCTTTGATCCGGTAGTTCGCACGTTTGCCGGTCTGAGTTGCCAGTAGCAGTCCGGCGAGAATCAGCAGACCACCGATGATATGAAACACCCCGAGGGACTCCCCCAGAAAGACACCCGCCAGCACGGAGGCGAAGACCGGCGTCAGGTACATGAAGATGGCCGCCCGGGCCGGGCCGATTTTATGCACACCGTGATTCCAGAAACCGTAGGCCAGAATGCCCGGGAAAATGGCGAAATACAGCAGGGGCAGGGCTGTGTCCCGCGACAGATCGAAACCACCTGCGAAGAAAAACAGATCGGTCAGGTAAAAAGGCAGTATCACCAGGGTACCCAGAAGTATCTGGGTAGTCAGAAAGGTCAGGGCCGGCAGCGGCACCGCCTGGCGTCGCAGCAGGACTGAAAACAGCCCCCAACTGAAAACCGCCGCCACCATGATCAGGTCCCCCGGCTGCGCCTGCAGGCCGGTGAGTACCGCAATGTCGCCCCGGGCCACTACGGTGATAATCCCGATGATGGCCAGGGCGATACCGAGGGCCTGGATGGGGCGGGTCCGGTCGCCGAGCAGAATCCAGGCCAGCAGTGCCACGAAGATCGGAATGGTGGCGTTGATCAGGGCGATGTTGGTGGCCGTGGTGGTGGTCGCCGCGAAGTAGAGTAACGAGTTGAAGGCCGCCACGCTGAAGGTCGCCAGGGCAAGCATGGACCCGAAACGCTGGCGGATAACCTGGCGGTGGCGCCAGACACCCGGAAACCCGAAGGGCAACAGAATGGCGAGTGCAATGATCCAGCGCCAGAAGGACATGGACAGGGGCGGGATGTTCTCAACCGTGCCCCGGGCGACAACGGCATTGCCGGCCCAGAACAGAGGCGTCAGGACCAGACCAACGTAGGCCAGCCCTGGAGTTCGGGGCAAGATTCCGGCGCTTTCCGCAGACACACACGCTCCTGTTGGTTGGGTACTGGCCGATAAAACGCATAGGATACTACTCTCCCGGAACTTCTGCCTCCGTACCAATGTGGTAGGCTGCGAAACCAGCCATTACCACCTGGTCGACCGCCATACCGATAACCCGCCCATCACTGGAGGAACGGATGGGATGCTGGGCATTGGTGATGGGGTCGGAGACGTAACCGAGAATCTCTCCCTGCGATACCCGGGCCCCAAGCTCGATCTCGCTGAACAGAATGCCGCCGTGATCAGCGCGGATCCAGTCGGAATCGTAGTAGACCGGCTCCGGATCCCCCCACACGAACATCCGCGAAATCATGCCCTGGCGTTCCATCAGGCTGGTCAGGCTGTTAACCCCGGCGCTGATCTGGTGTTGCTGAATCCGGTGGGATTCCCCGGCTTCCATGGTCACGGTGCGTATGCCGGCAGCAACCGCGGCGGTGCGAAGCATGCCGGGGGAGCCGGTGCTGTGAACCACCGCCATTCGGTCAAAGCCCCGGGTGAATTCGGCCACTTCCGGGTTGTTCATGTCGGCCCTGAGCTGGGGCAGGTTGGTGCGTTTCAGTGAGCCAGTGTGAATGTCCACCAGCATGTCGCAACGGCGGATGACGTTTTCGAACAGCGAATAGGCAATCCGGTCGGCCAGGCTGCCCTCCGGGCTGCCGGGGAAATGCCGGTTGAGATCCCGCCGGTCGGGCAGATAGCGGCTGCCTTGTTGGAACCCCGGCAGGTTGACGATGGGAATGCCTACGACCCGGCCAGAGAGTTTTTCCGGGTTCAGGTCATACACGGTCTGGCGAATAATCTCGATGCCGTTGAGTTCATCACCGTGAACGGCACCGGTGAGGCACAGGGTCGGACCTGCATTGACGCCATTAACCACCAGCACCGGTGTCGGCTGGGATAAACCGGCAATCTGGATGCCCGGCGCCCAGGCCAGACGGGTCGAGGTTCCCGGCATGACATCATTACCAAGGAGGGTGAAAGCTTCTCCTGGCCGAAGCTCGGGTCCGGGCTCCGATTCTGTCCCGGCGCCAGCGTCCGGCAATTCAGATCCGGTGGTATCCGCAGTGTTCTCGGCCGGGGCTGTCGCCTGTGCCTCGGGCGCTGGCGCAACCTCCTTGAGGTCAATATTCGGAGCCACTTTGCGGGCAGGCGCCGAGGGCGTATCGATACCAGCCCCGGTCCGGGACGGATGTGGCTTCAGGGCCTTGTTTTCCCGTTCCGCGGTTGTCCGTGGCACCGATTGTTCAACGTCCTCCACGCTCTCGTCTTCGGCGAGTTCCGCGACCAGGACTTCGGATGCCTTGCGGGATTTGGCGGGATCGGGATTGGCGAACAGGGGCGCCGGCAGCGAGATTGCAAGCAGGCCGGTCAGCAATATCAGGTGGCTCGGTTTTTGAAGCCGCTCAAACAGCATAATTCCTCACGGATCGTCCGTATGCGCCCAAGGATAGAGGGTCTCTGGCGGTCATGGATACGGCTGTAACAAAGGTTTAATGCCCCTTCCATGAAGTCTGGGCAAACCCGGCGCGGCAGTACCTGTCCAGCCAGTGTCAAATGCATTGGTTTGCATGAAGGTGATCGTTATACGCCGACAGGGCCTGTAACAATAGGGGTTGATCGCGACATCCGGTGTGCTTCTGTTACTGCCCTGTTAGTTCGCGTGTACAACCTGCCACAGGTCGTCCCTGCGGAACGCCCTGTGCTCGGCCTCCAGCTTCAGCAGGTGCGCCAGTGCTGACCGTTCGGCCACCCCGTGAATCGCCGCCGGCACATCATCGTATGCCTTTGCTGTCAGCGTTTTGAGATTCACCGGGGTCAGCGCTTCCAGGGCACGAGCGACCTTGTGCTCCCGAGACAGTCGGTGGGTAATCAGGAAATCAATGACCGCTTCCGGTTGTCCCATTAAGAATCCATGGGCCGGGGCAATGTAGCGGATGGACTCGGCCAACAGGTCGTACAGGGACTCAATGTAGGCCTTCATGTCCCCGTCCGGCGGATTAATCACTACCGTGGACCCCTGCATGATGTGGTCGCCGGAGAAAAGCAGCTCCTGATCCGTCAGCAGATAACACAAATGATTCGAGGCATGGCCCGGGGTGTGCAGTACTTTCAGAATCCCGGCTTCGGTAACAATCAGGTCACCGTGCTCCGGTTCGTCATCCGCACGGAACGTCTGGTCCTGACTCGCGCCTTCGGGCGCCGGCCAGCCGTAAACACGGCAACCGGTTCGCTCCTTGAGAGCCGCAACGGCCGGCGAGTGATCCTTATGGGTGTGGGTAACCAACACCTGATCAATCACCCCACCGGTCACCTCCAGAATCCGCTCAATATGGTTGTCGCTCGCGGGGCCGGGGTCAATCACGGTAAACCGCTCATGACCCAGTACATAGGTGTTGGTGCCCGGCCCGGTCATCATCCCGGGGTTGGGTGCCGTCAGCCGGATCACCCCCGCCGCCACTTCAACCGGCTCACCGGGAATAATCTCTGCCCGGGTTGAGCCCTCCCCTTCCGGATCCAGCTTGGCCGCCTCATCATAGGCCGGCGCCCCCGGCTCCAGCGTCACCGGCTTGCCTTTCTTCAGCCCCGGCCAGGGTTTGCTTGGATGAGGTTCAGGCGGATTGGCGTGGGCATAACGCATTAGCGCATCCGTGGTTTCGAAATCACTGAGCACCCGCAGCGTCCGGATCGTCGGCAACCCCAATAACCGCCGGCCACCGCGGTGATCCTCCAGTGCTTTCTCCGGCCGGATCCAGACATGATCAATGGTCTCCACCCCATCATGACTGGCCAGTTGGCCTTCAGGCGCGGTGGTCACAAAGAACCGTGTATCAAACCGCCGGGGCGGTCCCGGCGGCGTAACCCAGTGGCCCAGGTAGGCCAGCCGGTCCAGCGGAATCGACAGCCCATGGTTATTGCACAGACTGGCCAACGACAAATCGCCCCTGAACAAAGCTTCCCGGTCGCCATGGGCCGGATGGTCCCCGGAAACCGGATGCCCCTGCGCATCCACCGCAACCAGAATCCCGGCTTCCTCAAAACACTCCCGAACGGCCGCCAGCATGTAATCCGCGCCACCCTCGTCGACACTCATGGTCTGACTGACCTCGGCATCTCCGGGCCCAAGGGCGTGTTCCCGCCCGCTGGGCTCGTGTTCTTCGACCCTTCCTCCGGGGAACACAAAATAGCCGGGCATGAACACCGCATCCCAGGTACGTTGCAGCAGCAGGACTTCAAGGCCTTCGGCAGTGTCGCGAATTAAAACCAATGTGGCGGCAGGGCGGATATCCATAAAACTCCAAATGCGATCTTTATTATTCGGTGCGCGAAGAGAGTACGAACGACATCAGGAAAGAGCCTTCCAAAACTGTGTGGAGCCAGGGATGGCGGAACTCAAGCGTCACAGGGACGTGCCGCAAGGAGCGTGTTTTGGAAGGCTCTTTCCTGATGTCGCTGCACCAAAGCTTACAGCGCAAAGGTCCAATAGCAAGATAACCGATTTAAAGCAGAACGTCTTGAGATGAACACTAAAGTCGAACAGCGTATGATTCGCCCCCAGAGACCCAGCGAGAACAGGAACCCAATGTGGCCCGAATCAAACTCTCCTTCCCGGACGACGCCTTCCGCTTCGAAACCAGAATGCCCGTCAGAATCACCGACATCAACGGCGCCAACCACCTGGGCAACGACGCCCTGATCTCCATGCTCTCCGAAGCCAGGGCCCAGTTCCTCGTCAGTTACGGCCTCCAGGAAGCGGGCAAGGATGGCACTGGCATCATCGTCACCGACCTGGCCACCATGTACCAGTCCGAGTCCTTCTTCCCGGAAATGCTGCGCTTCGAAGTCGGCCTGATGGACTTCAACAGGTACGGTGGGGATTTCGTGTTCCGGGTCACCAAGGCCGAGAGCGGCCAGCCCGTTGCGCTCGCCAAGTACGGATTCGTGTTCTTCAACTACCAGCGCAAGGAAGTGGTGCCTGTGCCGGAAAGCTTCCGCTCACGCTTTGCCTGACCCAGCACTGGACATGAAGGCGGGGTCAGATGAACCCTTTCATCTGACCCCATTCTGTCTCGTGCTGTTCCGGAGCCGTTTCATGCCGGCCCGATAGAAGCCGTAAGCCATAACGCCAGCGAGGAGATTGCCCACCAGTGCGCCACTCATGAGGCCAAAGATGCCACTGATCTGGCTGCCCAGCCAGAGTAGCGGCAAGTAGCAAAGAAACAGCCGCAAAGTGGATACCAGCAGCGCCCGCATCGCCAGTCCCAGGGCGTTGCACACCGACACCATCAGCATACACACGCCCAGGCCGCTGTAACTGAGCGGCACCCGCACCAGATAGGCGGCCAGCACCTCCCGGACGTCGCTGTCGCTTGAGAACAATTCAGACACCAGCCCTGAAGCCAGCACCCAGGTCAGGCCAATGGCAAGCTGCCAGACCACCACGAACCGGACCGCGATGCGCACCAGTTTTCGGATCTGTTCAATATCTCCGGCACCCAGCAACCGGCCAATCATCGGCGGCATCGACATGGTCAGTGCCAGCACGACCACAATGGAGAAAAACTCCAGGCGGGTGCCGAGGCCCCAGGCGGCTACGGCTGCGGAGCCGAAGCCGGCGACAAGGGCTGTTGCCAGCATCGCCGAGGCGGCAGGCATCAGCTGACTGACCATGGCCGGTGCCATGATGCCGTTGAGCTGCTTGAGGGCCCGCCAGAGGGCAAGCTGGCGCAGATCAAACCGGACCCAGTGACGCTTCAGAAGTTTCGGGTAGATCACCAGGCAGCCGATACCGAACGAGGTGACGGTGGCCCAGGCGGCGCCGGGTAAACCCCAGCCAAAGGTAAAAATATAGAGCGGATCCAGGGCGATGTTGGTCAGACTGGTGGCCACCATCATGTACCCCGGCAGTCTGGTGTCGCCGTGGGAGCGGCACACACTGTAGCCGAAGTAGAGAACCGCGCCGGTCCAGGCGGCGATCAGCCAGGGAATCCAGTAGCGTCTGATCAGCGGCAGCAATGTCTCTTCCGCGCCGAGTGCGGTCATGATGTGGCCCTGGAGAAGCCACAGGGTCACACAGATCAGGAAAACCAGGGTTCCACCTACGGTAATGATCAGGCCGCCCAGACGATAGGCGCGGAGTTCGTCACCGGCACCCAGTGTGCGGGAAACGATGGCGGTAGTGGCAATGCCCAGGCCCACCTGAAGACCGATGATCAGCTGCTGCATTGGCAGGGTGAAGCCGAGTGCCGCCAGCGGATCCCGGCCAAGCTGACCCACGAAGGCACTGTCGGCCAGTTGGAATGTCATCAGGGAGAGTACCCCGAACAGCATGGGCCAGGTCATGCTGTAGAGCTGGCGGGCCAGGCTTGGGGTTTGGGCGGTTGTTTGCACGGGGTGTTTGGGGCCTTGGGTTGGGGTTCCGGCTTTGGGCGGGGATTCTAACAGGTTCTGGTTTGGGTGTTAGCAAAGCTGCTGGCACGGCTTTCCAGGACACGCCGTGAACCCATCCATGGGGGCTTGGCATTGCCATCCCTGGCAATGCACAGTCCTGGAAAGCCGCGCCAGCAGCTTTGCTCGAGCTCAGGCGTTACGGCCAGCGCCTGATTACTGATCCAGTGTTTTAAAGGGCGTTCAGTGCTGCGTCGTAATCCGGCTCGTTCTTGATCTCGTCGACCAGCTGGCTGTGCAGAACCTTGTTGTTCTCATCCAGTACCACTACTGCCCGGGCGCAAAGGCCGGCGAGGGGGCCGTCCTGGATGGCGACGCCGTAGTCCTGCTGGAAGCTGTAGTTCCGGAAGGTGGAGAGGGTTTCGACATTTTTCAGGCCTTCGGCACCGCAGAATCGGGCGGCGGCAAAGGGCAGGTCGGCGGAGATAACGAGTACCACGGTGTTGTCGAGGTTGCCGGCTTTTTCGTTGAATTTCCGGGTGGAGGCGGCGCAGACGCCGGTGTCGATGCTGGGGATGATGTTCAGGATTTTGCGTTTGCCGGCCCAGTTATCGAGTTTGACTTCTTCCAGGCCGCTGTTGGTCAGGGTGAAGGGTGGTGCGTTGTCGCCTGTTTCGAGGAATTTGCCGCTCAGTTCAATAGGGTTGCCGTCGAGGGTAACGTTGTTCATGGGGTTTGCTCCTTGTCGTCTGGTTTAGAGTCTTACGTACTCTGTGTAGACCACTTTGGATGATTTTGCATGTGAGCTTTGGTGGCTGGACTGGTGCGGGGCGGTTATCCAAAACACGCTCCTTGCGGCACATCCCTGTGGCGCTTGGGCTCCGCCATCCATGGCTCCGCACAGTTTTGGATAACCGCCCCGCACCAGTCCCCGAGCCTCGGAGTGGCCTACCTTAGTGCTCAACTGATCTTAACCGCTGGTCGCACTTTGTGCTTCGAAACCCCTTGCAGGATAACGCTGAACCAGCAGCAGATAACAGCCCATGGCAATGGCGGCGCAGGCGGCGATGATGGTGGCCATGATCAGGGAGGTGCCGTCGTGCAGGTGGCCGACGAGCATGCCGGCGAAGGCGGCGATGGCCATCTGGGTGAAGCCGAACAGGGCGGAGGCGGAGCCGGCCATGGTCGGGAAGTTGGCCAGGGCACCGGCCATGGTTTGGGGCAGGACCATGCCGGTGCCGATCATGAACAGGGCCTGGGGCAGTATGACGGCCCAGACGCTGAAGACTTCGCTCAGGGCCAGCACGGCCATCAGGCTGCCTCCACCTACTGCGATTACCAGGCCACGAACCAGGATCTGGTCAGGCAGCAGGCGGCGGCCGAGCCGGACGGCGGTCAGGTTGCCGACAATGTAGCCGGCGACCATGCCGGCGAAGTAGAGGCCGAACTGTTCCGTAGGCACGCCCAGAAAGTCGATGAGCACGAACGATGAGCCGGACAGGAAAGCGAACAGGCCAGAGAAGATCAGGGCGTTGGTCAGGGTGTAGCCAAGGAAGCTGATGTCCCGTGCGATGGTGCGGTAGTTCCGGAGCAGGCTGCAGAGTTTCAGGGATTGGCGATGCTCCGGGCGCATGGGCTCGGGAAGGCCGATGGCAACCACCACAGCCATCACCAAGGCATAGCCGCCCAGTACCAGGAATACCGATGACCAGCCCAGGCTGGCAGTCATAAGCCCGCCAATGGTTGGTGCGATCGCCGGCGCCAGGGCCATGATGCTGGCCAGGATGGCGAGGATCCTGGCGGCTTCACGGGGCGTGTAAATGTCCCGGATCGCCGCACGGCCCAGTACCGGGCCTGCGGAGCCACCCAGGGCTTGCAGGAAGCGGAACAGGATCAGGGTTTCGATATTGGTGGCCAGCGCGCAGCCAATACTGGCGATGGCAAAAAGCACAAATCCGCCAATCATGATCGGTTTGCGACCAAAACGGTCCGCCAGGGGGCCGCAGACTAGCTGGGCAATGGCAAAGCCCACCATGTACAGACTGAGAGTCAGCTGTACCTGATCGGTGCCGGTACCGAAGTCTCTGCCAATCTGTGGCAGTGCCGGCAGATACATATCCGTCGCCAGCGGCCCGAGAGCCACAGCCGCAGCAAGAAGTACAGTTGTCCAGACACTGGTCAAAGTAAGCATTCGCTTCCTGAGTGCGTTATCGAGGAGTTACGACAGGTCAGGTTGGGGAGGTGGCTTTCCGAAACTGTGCGGAGCCCAAGCGTCACAGGGATGTGCCGCAAGGAGCGTGTTTCGGAAAGCCACCTCCCCAACCTGGCCGACCACCGAGTGTTGGCAGTCTAGGCGAGGGGCGACCAAAAGATAACGGCCTGCACGCTCATACAACCTATGAGTAAAAGTAATTGATTAACTCTTCAGGCTGTTGAGTGCGGCCGCAACGACGTTGATCTGATTGCGCAGCCACTTATGGGCAGGGTCGTTCTGGTTGCGGCGGTGCCAGAGCATCAGCAGGGTAAAGGGTTTGAAATCAAAGGGCAGGGGCACCCAGGCGAAGTCGCGGAGTAAGTGTTTGCTCATGCCTTGCGGGGCTGTGGCCAGCATGTCAGTACCACGGAGGAACTCGGGGAGGCCAGAGAAGTTGGAGACCGTCACCACGTTACGGCGGATCAGGCCCCGGGTGTCGAGCGATGTTTCCAGGCTCGGTTTCTCGCCGGTGGCGAACAGCAGGGCGATGTGGTCGGCCTTCAGGTAATCCGCCAGATCCGCCGGAGGCTCCCGGTGCGCCGGGTCGTAGAACACCACCATGCGGTCCGCCATCAGGCCCCGTTGCATAATGTCCGTGGCTTCCGGGGCGTGGGGCGAGAGGATCAGATCACAAACGTCCTTCCGGAGCATATCCGCCCTTGGAATACCCGACGGAATGACCTGCAGGCGGATACCGGGAGCCTCCCGGCGCAGGGTGCGCACGAGGCCCGGCAACAGCAGGTCGCGCTGGTAATCGTTGGCAGCGATCGTGAAGGTGAACTCCGCGGTGGCGGGGCTGAAGGGCGGGCCGGCGGACAGGGACTGGAGGTCGTCCAGAATCTGGCGCACGTGGGGGCCGGCCTGGAGTGCATACCGCGTCGGGGCGATGCCCCGCCCGGATTTGACGAACAGCGGATCGCCGAGGGCGTGGCGGAGGCGCTCAAGCGTGTGGCTCACCGCGGACTGGGTGACGCCCAGCCGCACTGCGGCACGGGAGACACTGCCCTCGTCCAGCACAGCCAGGAAAGTGCTCAGGGCACGGAAGTCCAGGTTCAATGTATCAATTGGATTCATGAATGGCAGTGTAACCCGATACCAGCAGGTGGTGCCACGGTGGGTCTGCGTTCCTGTCTGTTCGTGTTGAGTGATCGTTCAAATCCCGATACTGTGGTTTCAGTACACGATCCCAATACCCGTCCGGATGAGGAGTCCCACCGATGACCATGACTCTTGCTTTTGATGTCTACGGAACCCTGGTCGACCCCATGGGCATGTCCCGCCTGCTGGCGGAAGATGCCGGAGACAAAGCCGAAGCAGTCGCTGCGCTCTGGCGCGAGAAGCAACTGGAGTTCTCGTTCCGGAAGGGCCTGATGAAGGTGTATGAGGATTTTGGCGTGTGCACCCGCCAGGCCCTGCGCTATGCCATGGCGGCCCACAAATTGCCGTTAACCGAAGAACGTGAGAACGCCCTGATGACGGCGTATCTCTCACTGCCCGCTTTTGACGATTCGTTGCCGGCACTGAAAAGCCTGAAGGGGCAGTATCCGTTGTTTGCGTTTTCCAATGGCAGCTACCCGGCCCTTGAGAAAGTGCTAGGGCACAATAACCTGCTTGATCAGTTTGAAGGCCTTGTCTCCGTCGACGACATCAAAAGCTTTAAACCCGACCCCGCTGTGTATACTTATGCGCGGCGTGTGACCGGAGCTTGGGAGAAACCTCTCTGTCTCGTTTCCAGTAACGCATGGGATGTCATTGGTGCGAGGGCGTCTGGTTTGTTGGCAATCTGGGTGAAAAGGGATCCTGATAAAGTATTCGAAGATTGGGGTATTGAACCTTCGGCGGTGATAAGCAGTCTTTTGGAACTACCATCAGCGCTACGAAACCTTAAAAGCTAGCGGAGGCGGGTGTTGGGTCAGGCTGTCCAAAACTGTGCGGAGCCATGGATGGCAATGCCGAGCCCCCAGGGATGGGTTCACGGCGTGTCTGGCAAAGGCCTGCGCACTGATCACCGGACTCCTGGCCTCGCAGGCTGATTATCCATGGCGATGAACAAAGCACCATGGCATTACTGTCACATCCGGTGGGCAAACCGGTCACTTCCGGCCACTGCCCAATCCTGCCTCTGGTTGATATGATTACACCCCACTGGAAACAACCACCAAAAACAGGACTGCCATGCTCAGCTTCCTCCCCGCCCCCGTTATCGGCGTACTTAACTCCATCCTGCTGGGACTCAACACCCTGTTCTGGTGCATCCTGCTTTACATCCCGGCCATCCTGAAACTGATCATCCCCATCAAGGGCTTCCGGATCCTGTGCACCAAAGCCATCATCTGGGTCGCCGAAGCCTGGGTCGCCTGTAACACGGGCTGGATGAAGCTGACCCACAAAACCAAATGGGAAGTGAAAGGCGCCGAAAACCTCAAACGGGAAAGCTGGTACCTGGTGCTGGCCAATCACCAGAGCTGGGTTGATATCTTCGCCATGCAGCGGGTCTTCAATCACCGGGCGCCATTCCTGAAATTTTTCCTCAAGCAGCAACTGATCTGGGTGCCGGTTATCGGCCTGGCCTGGTGGGGGCTGGACTTCCCGTTTATGAAGCGATACACCCGCGAGTATCTGATCAAACACCCTGAAAAACGGGGCGAAGATCTCAAGGCGACCCGCCGGGCCTGTGAGCAGTTCCGACATACCCCGGTCAGCGTCATGAACTTCGTGGAAGGCACCCGGTTTACCCAGGCCAAGCACGACAAGCAGAAGTCCCACTACACCCACCTGCTTACCCCCAAGGCCGGCGGTGCCGCCTTCGTGCTGGACGCCATGGGCGACTCGATCCAGACCCTGGTGGATGTCACCATCGCCTACCCGGGTGGCGCGCCGACCTTCTGGGAGTTTATCTGCGGCCGGGTGAGCGAAGTCAAAATGGAAATCCACACCGTCGACATCCCGGAACACCTGAAAGGCCGGGACTATTCAACGGATGCCGAGCACCGCCGGAATGTGAAAAACTGGCTGCGGGATCAGTGGCGGGCGAAAGATGAGCGGCTGGAGCGAATGCTGGCCCAATAATAACACCGGCGGAGGGTGTCAGCTCTTGCTTTCGTCCTCCTCAATCTCATCCGGATGCGCCTGCCACTGCGGTTTTTCAACCGTTGGCGGAGCCGTTCCCGGTTGGGATTTCTTCGGCTGCGACCAGCTTGAAATTGATCTGTCTGCGCTCCTCATCCACGCCGGAAAAACTCACGGTTACGGGCTGCTCCAGCTGGAAGATGCGACCGTTCTTGTTGTGGATCAGGCGGAGGGTGACCGGATCAAAGCCGTATTTACCCTCCAGATCCTTGCAGCTGACAAAGCCTTCCAGTCCGTTTGCGTCCAGGCGCACAAAGAATCCGGCTGGCACGGTGCGGCTGATGACACCGGCCATGGGCTCGTCGCCCAGGGTTTTGGCAAAGTCGCTCTTGAGCCAGGCTTCCAGGCTGTTTGCGGCCTGGCGGGCGCGGATCTGGGCAGCCTGCAGGGCCTCCAGCTGATCCACGGTCAGAGCCTTCATGGGTATATCCCAGAGAGCGGCCTTGATCAGCCGGTGCACATAGAAATCGGAGAACTTGCGCAGCGGTGACGTGAAGGTGGTGTAGGCCTCCAGTCCCATGCCGTGGTGGGGCTCGGGCCTGAAGCCCAGCTCGGCCCTCGCCAGCTGCCTTGAAAGGATGGCCTTGACCGGCACCTCCGCTTCCAGTGCGTCGGTTTCCTTCATCAGGGTCCTGAAGCCGTCAGCCTGATGGGCGTCCACTCCGGAAAGGTGCGGTGCATGGCTGTCGATCAGCGCCCGGATGTTGTCGGCGCGATCATCCCGCAGGCCGGGATGCCGGATGAACAGGCCGTCAGTCTGGCGAGTGAGGAAATCGGCGGCGCAGCGGTTGGCGGCGACCATGCATTCCTCTACCAGACGATGGGCCTCGTTCTGCACGGACGGCTCAATCAGGCGGATGCGTTTGTTCTCATCCAGCCGTAACCGGAATTCCGGCCGGTCACCGCTAAGCAGTGCATGCTCGCTGCGCCATTTTCTGAGGGCGGTAGCCGCCTGATGCAGCTGGTCCAGGCTGTTGCCTACGGCATCCGGCAGGGCCTTGATGTCATCGTCTATCCGGCCTTCGATCAGGTTGGAGACCAGCTCGTAACTGAGCTTGCCTTTGGACTGAATCACCGCCTGGTGAAAGCTGTAGTCGCCCAGGCTGCCATCATTATTCACCTGCAGGTCGCAGACCAGCGCCAGACGTCTCGCCTCCGGCATCAGGGAACACAGGCGGGTACTGATACTGTCCGGCAGCATCGGCAATGGCTCGCCGGGGAAGTAGATGGCGGTGGCCCGGTTGAACGCCTCCTGCTCGGCCGGGCTGTCCGGTTCAATCACCGCGGTCGGGTCGGCAATGGCGATGGACAGAGCCCAGCCGGTGGCATTGGGCTCGGCCAGCAGGGCGTCGTCCATGTCCTGGGTGCCCGGGCTGTCGATGGTGACATAGGCGCGGTCTGTGCGGTCTTCCCGCCCGGCTTTCCGGGATTCGATATCGCGGTCACTCAGGCTGTCGGCCTGCTTCTGTACGGCGTCCGGCCAGGTGTCCGCCAGGTCAAATGTAGCCAGGGTGAAGGCGCGTTCAATGCCAGGTTCCCCGGCCTTGCCGATGACCCGCAGCACCTTGGCCTGGCCCTTGCCATCCTTGATCGGATGCTTGTGAATCTGGCAGTAGATGTAGTCATCCGGCTGGGCATTCATCCGTTCTTTGGGCGGAATGAAGATCCAGCGATTGATACCCGGGGTCTCGGGTACGACGAAATGGCCTTTGCCTTTGACCAGGTAACGGCCAACAAAGGTGTTCAGGCGGGTTTCCAGCAGTTCGTCCACCACACCCTGGGTTTTGCCTTTCTCCACTTCCTGCTCGGTGACATTCACCCGGTCTCCCGGCAGGACTTTCTGCATTTCTTCCGGAGGCAGAAAAACATCGCGGCCCTCGTCAAGCGCAACGAACCCGAAGCGGCCATTGGTGGCTTTGACGGTACCGGGGAAGACCACCTTGTTTTCCTCGATGTCGGATTTCAGCTGGCGCAACTGGCTGAGAGCGTCGGCATTAAGCATGAAGTAACCTGGCTGGTAAATAATGAATGATGGGGCGGAGTATAACGGTTATGGCCTCATGCGTCAGATAGCAGAATACCCGAATCAGATCTCGGCCCAGAATCGCTGGAGATTGGCCAGGGACTTGGTGAGCAGATCGAACTCGGCGGTCTTGCCCTCACGTTCGAAAAGCTGCCGCCGGGCGGTGTCGAGATCGAACAGCACCTCTCTGTGAGCCGGATCCCGGATGGTACTCTGAATCCAGCCAATGGCGACACGGCGCTGGCCAAAGGTCACCGGCTCAACCCGGTGCAGGGTCGAGGAGGGATAGACCACGGCGGCGCCGGCGGGCAGTTTGTAGGACTGTTCACCGGCCGTGGTATCGGTCACCAGCTCACCGCCCTCGTAGCTGTCGGGATCATCCAGGAACAGGGTAAAGGAAATGTCGGTCCGCAACCGGCCGGGCCCGCGGCCCATCACCGGATCGTCCACATGGTTACCGTAGGTC
This sequence comes from Marinobacter sp. B-21, assembly GCF_056857895.1. Lineage (NCBI taxonomy): Bacteria > Pseudomonadati > Pseudomonadota > Gammaproteobacteria > Pseudomonadales > Marinobacteraceae > Marinobacter > Marinobacter sp. B-21. Next base: position 55,342 of record NZ_JBSXNZ010000083.1, on the reverse strand, counting down.
ATGCCATCCCGGTAGCGACTGAACAGGATGGGCGTCATTTTCGCGGGCCTCACCGCCATCTGGAAGAGCGGGTGTTCGGTCAGTGCCTTCTCCACCTCGGAGCGAAGCTCGTTTGCGGTTTTGTCGGCCATCTGCATCTGTTCATTGTTCTTGACCAGTCTGGCGTGCCAGCCGGCGGTGTTGCGGCCATCCTCAAAGCGGCCGCTGTCCAGCGCAGCGCGTATACGGTCCAGTTGCCCGGTGGTCAGGATCTCGCTGATGCACAGAATCATGGTTCCTCCAATCCGTAATACGAATAATTTGCAATCAGGTGTGGCATTAAAGCATCATGCACCACCATGGTACAGCCATTAATCTTCCCGCCGTTGAGGGCCCTCCGCCTGCGGCCTGTTTGAGGAGAACACGATGACAAATCAGAAACTGAAACTGTGGACCGGCATTGGTGTGGCGACCTTGCTGGCAAGCTCCGGTGCCATGGCCGATGAACACAAGGATCGGCAACACGACGATGGGATGACCTCTGGCTCCCACGGTGGAGAGGGCGGTGAAGGTGGTGAAAACCATGGCGAAGCCGGTGCCGCGTTCAGCTATTTTGCTGCCGGTGGTGAAGGTGGCGAAGGTGGTGAGGCCGGAGGCGCTGTGTCTGCCGCTGACTCCGACGGAGCCTATGTTGCCATGCTCCAGATGATGCAGGGGCACCTGATGGCCGCCCGGGAACTGATCAAATCGGGGAAAGCCGCCGACGGCCGGCCCCATCTGACCCATCCCTGGGTTGAGATATATCCGATGGCCGAGGCAGGCCTTGAGAGCCGGGGTCAGAAAGAGCTGGGCAACCATCTGAAGGCACTGGCTGAAAATGCCGGACAGGTAGAAAACTGGGGGGATGTCAGCCAGGAGTTTCAGGCGGCCTGGATGGCCATCCAGAAGGCGGAGAAATCCGTTGAGGGCCGCAGTGCCGCCAGCGTGTCCAAAGTTGTACTGTCGCTGACCAAGCAAGCGGTACTGGAGTATGATGGGGCGTTGGAAAACGGGCGTTTCGTGGCCGAGCATGAATACCAGGACGGCCGTGGTTTTGTCCGCTCTGCCCGGGAATATCTGAATAATCACCAAGTGGTTCTCAAGAAGCGGAATAAAGAAGCCTGGCGGGATGCCGGCAAGGCTCTGGATGAGATGCTGAAGGCCTGGCCAACAGCAGTGCCGCCGGAACAGCCTGTCATTCCTGTCGCCAATCTGTATGCCGCCCAGGCACGCCTGGAGCTGGCACTGGCACCTTACCTGTATTGAGCCCGCCACCAAAACCGGGGCCGCAGTGGCCCCGGTTTTGGCGTAATGTCCGGGTTAATTGTACTGTGCAAATACCCGGGTCTGGCCGGTCTCGTTAAACAGGATGACCTTATAATGGTCTTTCCGGTCGCCCATTTCCATACCCGGTGAGCCGATCGGCATGCCCGGAGCGCTCAGCCCGGTGGCTTTCGGCGCTTCCGCTATCAGCCGCTGGATGTCGCTGGCCGGCACATGGCCTTCGATTACATAGTCACCGATAAATGCGGTGTGGCAGCTGGCCAGGGCCGGAGTGAGACCGGCATCGGCCTTGATCGGATTGAGGTTGCTGGTTTCGGTGACGTCTACCTCAAAACCGTTTTCCTCCAGGTGTTTGACCCAGGCGGTGCAGCAGCCGCAGGTCGGTGATTTGTAAACATGGATATTCTGGGCGGCACCCGCCGCCAGCGTGGTGGTGCTGAAGCCCAGGGCGGCCATCAGGCCGAGAGCCAGGGTGTGTTTTTTCATGGCGTTTTCCTCAGTGGTGACTGTTGGTGTTCGTTTGAGCCCTTTTCGCCGGCTCCGGAAAGCCAGAACCACCAGACAATGGCAGCCATCAGGGCAAGTCCTCCGGCATTGACCAGAAGTGTTTCCATCAGTTCCGCTCCTTTTGCTGTTTCGGACCACTGTTCGCGTCGTCCCGTGCCGGTCTGTGACTGCTTTTGAACAGCCGCAGGCGGTTGGCGTTGGAGACCACGGTCACCGACGACAGGGACATGGCGGCGCCGGCCAGTATCGGGCTCATCAGGATTCCCCAGACAGGGTAAAGCAGGCCGGCGGCCACTGGAATACCCAGTGTGTTGTATATGAAAGCGCCAAACAGGTTCTGGTGAATGTTTTTCACCGTGGCCCGGGAAATTTCAATGGCATCGGGCACGCCGTGCAGGGAGCCGCGCATCAGCGTGATACCGGCGCTTTCGATGGCAACATCGGTGCCGGTGCCGATGGCAAAGCCGACATCGGCCGCTGCCAGGGCCGGGGCGTCATTGATGCCGTCGCCGACCATGGCGACGGTATGGCCCTTGCTGCGCATCTCACTGACCACTTCGGCCTTGTCTTCCGGCAGCACTTCCGCCCGGTAGTCGTCAATCCCCGCTTTGTTCGCAATGGCTTTGGCGGTGGCGTCGACATCGCCGGTGACCATCATTACCCGAATTCCGGCGTCGTGCAGGCGCCGTATCGCCGCCCGGGAGTCGGCCTTGATGGCGTCGGCAACACCGATGACACCGAGGGCTTTGTTGCCCAGTGCCAGGAACAGCGGCGTGCCGGCCTCTTCAGCAATCGTGCTGGCGGCATCGGTCAGGTCGCCCAGGGCAATACCTTCGCCTTCCAGCCAGCGCCGGTTGCCCAGGCGCAAGGGCTCGCCGTCGAACTCGCCTCTAACGCCCTTGCCGTTCAGGGCTTCAAACCCGCTGACCTTTGCGGCCTCGGCACCTTCCTCTTTCGCCTTTGCCAGAATGGCTTCGGCGAGAGGGTGTTCCGAGTGCTGTTCGAGCCCAGCCGCCAGAGTCAGCAGGCGCTGCTTGTCGCCATTGCTGGCATGCACGCGGGTTACCGCCGGATGGCCTTCGGTGATGGTGCCGGTCTTGTCCAGAATCACCAGATCCAGCTTTCCGGCCGTCTGCAGGGCATCGCCCTGGCGAATCAGCGCGCCGTATTCCGCCGCCTTGCCAACGCCGACCATCACCGACATGGGGGTGGCCAGCCCCAGGGCACAGGGGCAGGCAATGATCAGCACCGTGGTGGCGGCTACCATCATGTGGACCACTGCCGGCTCCGGCCCGAGGTTGTACCAGACCAATGCCGCCGATACCGCAATCAGCATGACCGTGGGTACGAACACCGAGGAAATCCTGTCGGCCAGCCGGCCAATGGCGGGCTTGGAGCCCTGGGCCTTTTTCACCAGCCTGATGATTTGCGCCAGTGCGGTTTCGCTGCCCACCCTTGTGGCTTCGTAGACAATGGAGCCACGGGTGTTCAGGGTGCCGGCGGACACCTCATCGCCCTGTGACTTGCTCACCGGCATGGGCTCGCCGGTCAGCATGCTTTCATCAATACGGGTGGAGCCTTCGGCGATAATACCGTCCACCGGCAGTTTCTCCCCGGGCCGGACCCGGATGTGGTCGCCCTTCCGGACCTCTTCCACCGGGATATCCTGCTCTTCACCGTCACGGATCACCCGGGCAGTTTTCGCTCTCAGGTCCAGCAACCGGCGCACTGCTTCGGAAGTCTTGCCCTTGGCCCGCAGCTCCAGAGCCTGACCCAGGTTGATCAGGCCAATAATCATGGCCGAGGCCTCAAAATACACATGCCGCGCCATCTCCGGCAGCGCGCCGGGTACACTGGCTACCACGATGGAGTAGAGCCAGGCGGTGCCGGTGCCGAGGGCGATCAGGGTATCCATGTTGGCGTTATGATGCCGGAGGGCCTTCCAGGCCCCGGTGTAGAAATGCCCGCCGGTGGCGGCCATCACAATCAGGGTCAGCACCCCCAGCCCGAGCCAGGTGCCCTGGTTGGCCTCGGTCACCACCATGGTGCCAAAGCCCATCCCCCAGACCATCAGACCGAGCCCCAGCACGAGGCTCACTGCCATCTTCACCAGCAAGGACTTGTACTGCCTGGTGTCCTGTTCCTGCCTGCGGTCGTCCGCTTCGTCCTCATCCTCAATCACGCTGGCGCCATAACCGGCGCTTTCCACTGCCCTTACCAGAGTCCCGGGATCTGCGTCACCCGTGGCCGTTGCGGTGTTGTCCGCCAGATTCATGTGCGCATGGCGGATACCGGGCACCGACATCAGGGCTTTCTCGATGGTATTGACACAGGATGCGCAGGTGGCGCCTGTCACCGACAGAAGAACCTGGCCGTCCCCGGCAGCAGAAGATCCGGACCGGCTATCGTCAGAGACCGCCTCAGGAGTAACGTCAGCCAGATCATCCTGACGATCACCGATGTCTTTGCTGTCCCCATGTTTGGACGCGCAGCAACCGGCAGGCTCCGGGGTGTCTTCGAAGGGTTCGGCCGGATAACCCGTTTCAGTCACAATCCGTGCCGCCTCGGCCGCATTCACTCCTTCAGGCAGTGCGACTGTCTGTTTGTCGAGATCCACTTCTACCAGCTCCATATCGCCAGTCAGCGGCTCCAGGGCCGTGCGGATCTTTCTGGCACAACCCTGGCACGAGGCCCCGGAAATACTGAGTGTGGTGTGTAACACGACTGCCTCATTCATTCGTTACTGCTCCTCAACCGGGTCGCTTTTCCCACGAATGGGCGAAGGGTCTTCCCAGTGTTCGATCAACCGACAGATGGTATGGCCATCCGGCGTGCCATCCGGCATCTCCTGCCACGCGGACAAGGCCGCGGTCATCCGCTGGCGAAGCTGCTGCAACTCACGAATTTCCCGCTCAACCTCCGCAAGCCGCTGCTGAAACACATCCCGCACCATCGGACACGGAGAATGGTGATCGTCCGCCTGATCCAGAATCTGCCGGATCTCCGGCAATGAAAACCCCAACTGCCGCGCCTTCCGGGCAAACCGGAGGCGTCGTAGATCGTCGGCATCAAACTGCTGGTAGTTGTTGTCCGGATTGCGAGCCGGCTTCAGCAGATTTTCCCGGGTGTAAAAGCGCACGGTATCCGGGTTCACTCCAGCGGCTTCTGCAATGTCTTTGACTTTCATGGCGGATCTTCCGATGCAGTTCTGATCATTTACCCGGACGGGAAGCATACAACTTGCGGAGCGCCGGCGTGGGAGATTCTTCCGAAAACCGCTGTGAATACGTCCCTGTACGCTTGCTCTCCGCCATCCTTGGCTCCGAGCATTTTCGGAAGAATCTCCCACGCCGACGCGGCAATCACCGAAACCGAAAACTTAGAACAGTTTAAAACCTGTGAGCAACTCACAGGTCAAAGGTTTTTTTGGGAAGGAAAGCTACTGGCCCCTGGAGCGAAGAAACGTACCGCAGGCCTTGCACTGGTCCGGTGCCATCAGTTTCGCCTGCCAGCCAATCCTGTGGCCACAGGCCGGGCACGCCAGCCGCAACTGAAGCACAATGATCGGCGTAATCAGAGCAGCGATCAGAACCCCAAGAGGCCCCCAGCTCTCACCACTGGACAACCCAAGCTGACTGCTGAACACCAGGATGATTGTCAGCGCCACAAAGGCAAAAATAAAATAGTTCCGGTTCCAGCGCTCCCACTGGCGGATTTTTTCGTCCTGTTCCGGAGTCAGGTATTTTTCGGCCATAAAGTCTCACCTGAAGTATCTGACGGGTATCATGGCGATGGCCGGCGGCAATTACAAACCGGAATCGGCGGTAATGCCCGCCACCAGAATGCCGGAAGCCAGCGCCTGCTCAAGATCGGACACTGGAATCGGCCGGCTGATCAGATACCCCTGGGCAAAGTTGCACCGGTGATTCTTCAGGAAACTCAGTTGGTCCTCGGTTTCGACACCTTCCGCGACCACCTGAATGCCGAGATTGTGGGCCAGATTGATCACTGCCCGCGTGATCACCGCATCATCATGGCGCTCGGTGACATCCGTGATAAAGGAACGGTCAATTTTCAGCAGGTCCACCGGGAAGTCGCGCAGATAGCCCAGAGAAGAATAGCCAACCCCGAAATCATCAATCGCCAGACGCACCCCGAGTTGATGCAGGCGGGAGAGCTGGTTCAGGTTGTGCTCAATGTTCTGGATGAAGATCTCCTCGGTGAGTTCCACCTCCAGGCGATCAGCGGGCACATTTTCCGCGGCCAGAGCTTCCCGGATGTGATCCACCAGGCCTTCGTCATCCAGCTCCCGGCCGGAGAGATTCACTGCAATGCAAAGCCCTTCTTGCGGGGTCCCCTGCCATTTTGCCAACTGGCGACACGCCGCCATCACCACCCAGCGACCGATATCGGTAATCCGGCCGCTTTCCTCGGCCAGAGGAATGAACTCCACCGGCGGCAATAGCCCCCGCCGTGGGTGCTGCCAGCGAATCAGCGCTTCAACACTCTGGATTTCACCGTTGTCCAGGTTCAGCTGGGGCTGGTAATAGAGCACGAACTCATTGTTGGCCAGGGCCTGGCTCAGGTCCTTGTCCAGCTCAAGGCGCATGACCTCCCGGTCCTGCATGCCTTCGGTGTAGAACTGATAAGTGTTCCGACCCTGCTCTTTGGCCCGGTAGAGGGCGACGTCGGCATTGCGCAGCAGGGTGTCCGCATCCAGACCGCTCTGGGGATACACCGCCACGCCCACGGTGGCGGTAATGCTGTGGGATTGTCCCTGCACATCAAAAGGCTGGTCGAAACACTGTTTGATCTGGCCCAGCAGGTGGATGATATCGTCAATATCATCCACCTGCTGCTGGCAGAGCATAAACTCATCGCCACCGGAGTAGGCCACCAGAATCCGCTCATTACTGAGTCGGTTCAGCCGCTCGGAAACCTTGATCAGCAGCTCATCGCCAAACTGGTGGCCAAGGGAGTCGTTGAGGGTCTGGAAGCGGTCCAGATCGAGCATGATCAGGGCGACCTGGCGCATCTGGCGATCGGCAATATTCAGGGTATGGGACAGGTCTTCCATGAAGAAACGACGGTTCGCGAGGCCGGTCAGGGTATCCGTGGATTCCAGCCGGGCCAGGTCTTTCTGGATGGCGGCTCGTTGCGCGATTTCCCGGTCCAGCTCCCTGCGGGTCTTCAGCAGGGTCCGGTTCCGTTTCAGGATCAGTTGCACCAGCAATGCGGTCAGGCTGGTGAGCAGCCCCATCAGCAGGAGGGTTGTGAAGGTCATTCCCGGCCAGTCGCTGTACCGGTTCTCCACCCACTCTTCGGAAGGGTAGAGGGTCAGTGTCCAGTCCAGTGTTGGCAGATCAACCGGGTGGGTATGCGCGAAGTCAGGATTAACGGATTGCGAGTCGTTCAGCACATAGCGCACTGCGCCGGCCTGGCGGATCTCGATCCGGACAAACTCCAGCACCCGGCTGGTCAGGAGCTGGCGGGCCAGTACGTCCATCCGGAACACGCCGGCAATGAAGCCGTTGTTGTCGGCGCCGGCGCCCACCGGCGCATAGATCACCATGCCCTTGCCGCCCTGGCGCAGATCAACGATGCCGGACAGGTCCCAGTTGCCGGTTTGCCTTGCCAGCTCAAGGGCCTGTCGGCGTTCATCGTTAAACGCCACGTTGTAGCCGATAACCTCTTCGTTGTCGGTTACCGGCTCCAGCCAGCGGATAACAAAGTTCCGGTCGATCCACTCGATAGCCTGGTAAACACCGAAGTCGTCCAGGTAATTGCGGGCGTCTTGCCGCCACTCACGTTCGGTCGTGGAGGGATTTGCCTGCAGGCGTTTCGCCATGCGCCGGATGGCCTCGGAATGGACCCGAAACTCCCGTTCCAGATGGTTGGCCAGGGCCCGGGCTTCATTGGCCAGACTGGTATCGATCTGGTTCCTGTCCTGTTGTGCCAGTCCGTAACGCAGGCCCGTGGCCAGGCCCAGGAAAACCAGAAAGATCACCACCGGAAACACCGGGCTTAAAAGACCCGATATAACGGCTCCAGGGGGCGATGCAGGTTTTTCCACAGGTTACTCCGTGACTTTGAACGGGTTGGCAGAGCGAAATCGATTATGAGGCATTTTGATCGGGCACCGCTATCAGTTGCTGAATCCGGTCATGCAACGAGACTCCGAAGGCACCATCAGGCAGGGGGCGTGCAATTTCCGGTGAGGTCCGGCCCTGGAAAGCGGTAGTGGCTGCAAGATCAATCACCCTGGGCTCTACCGGCTTCTTGCCGGCATCCAACATAATTTCCACCCTCGGCCTCAGCTTGCGCCCCGGGTGTGTTGCCACCACGATGGCAACCTCTCCGGTAGACAGTTCTACCAGACTGCCAGGCGGATACACACCAACCATTCGGATAAATGCCTCCACCATACTGGCATCGAACTGCTGGCCCCGGTTCCGGTAGAGAATGCGAATGGCATCGGAAGTGGGCAGCCCGTCCCGGTAGCAACGGTCGCTGGTGATGGCATCAAAGGCATCAACGATGGAGACGAGCCGGGCAAACCGGCTGATCTGCCATTCCGCCAGTTGTTGCGGGTAGCCCTGACCATCCATTCTTTCATGATGGTGGCAGGTGACATCGCTGACGATGGGGTCAAGGCTTGAGTCGGCCCGGAGCAGTTCATACCCCAGCGTGGTGTGCTGGCGCATGATGCTGTGTTCGTCCGGAGTCAGTGCTCCGGGCTTGTTGAGGACCTCGTCAGGCACCTTGAGCTTGCCGAGATCGTGCAGAAGCCCGCACATTCCCACTGTCTCCAGATCATCGTCCGGCAGTCCCAGAAATCGGGCAAAGGCCACGCAGAAAATGGCCACCCGCAGACAGTGCTCAGCGGTGTAGGCGTCCCGGGATTTGATCCGGCTCATCCAGAACATGGCGCTGGCATTGGCTTTCACGCTCTCAACACACTCCCGAATGACCGGGCGGGCACTCTGGAGATTGAGGTCCTTGCCCGCCTCGATCTTTCGGGTAACCTCCTCCACAAACGCCTGAGTCCGGTTCCAGGTCTCTTGTGCCCGGGGGATTTCCTGGGCCAGGGTGCGGGTTTCCGGTAACGGCTCAGTAGTGCGCCGCTTGAGCAGCGATACCTGGTCGAGCACCGGATTCAGCCGATCTTCCTCGTCTTCCACGAGGACCCATTCGCAATACTGGCGGAGGATCTGCGCCTCGTCATCATCGGTGAGGGTAAAACCCTGGAACAGAACCGGAACCTGGGTCCATGGCCGGTCCAGGCTGACAATCCGCATCCCCGGTTTTAACAGATCGACAGGTAGCCTTGCCCGCTGAAGGATCGAAACGCGGGAGCGGGCGTTGTCAGGAAACGTGCCTGCTGAATTCGTTGATTCCAGGGCCGGTTTACTGGATTTACGTCGGAACCACATGGCGCTACCAGACTTCTGATTATTTGTGCCGATTATGTCAGACCTGACAGGCCTGTTACAGCGGAGTGCCAGAAGTGTGACGTGGTTCCTGATTCAGGTCAGGTTTCAGGTGCGTCCGGCAACTGGGGGGATGCCCTGGCGTGGGATTTCCTGTTTCGGACAGCGATCCATCACCACTGTCAGGCCGGCGGCCTCGGCCCGGGCAGCGCCCTCTTCGTTAATCACCCCAATTTGCATCCAGACCACCGGAATATTCAGTTCGATGGCCTGATCGATCACTGTGTCGGTGCGCTCAGGCGCGAGGAAGAGCTCAACCATGTCAACCGGTTCCGGCAGGGCATGAAGGTCGGCGTAGACGGGTTCACCGAGTACCTGCTGCCCGGCCAGCCGGGGATTCACCGGAATGATCCGGTAGCCGTGGGCCTGCAGGTATTCCATGACCTCGTGAGAGGGCCGGGTGGTCTTTTCACTGGCGCCCACAAGTGCAATGGTTTTTACGGTTTCCAGAATATGGCGCAACTGGTCGGGATTGTTGCTTGGCATAAAGAATGGACGCCTTCGCTGATTTAACGGTGTGCCTCAAGGCAGACTGACACAGATTCCGCATAGCGTAGCGCGTGTGGCTTGTCGATTTCCACCTGGGCCCATTGGACCGCCTCGTGCTCCATCACGATAGTCAGCACTTCATGGGTCAGCCGTTCCAGCAGGACAAAGCGGTTGCCATTCACATGATGGATGATCTGCTTGGTGATCGTGCGGTAGTTCAGGGCCGCCGAAATCTCATTGCGGTTGACCGCCTCGGTGGCATCGTAAGTCAGGCTTACGTTAATCAGCACGTCCTGCTGATTGCTGATCTCTTCTTCCTTGATACCAATATAGGCTCTCAGTAACAGGTCCTTGATACGGACCCTGGCCTGGTGATTCCCGATAACCTCTGTCATACCGTCGCCCTCCGGGTTGCTGTTCTCAGCGGTTGGTGCCTATCAGGTTGAGAAACTCGGTACGTGTCGCCTGGGATTTTCGGAACTGCCCCAGCATCATGGAGGTTTTCATGCGGGAGTTCTGTTTCTCCACGCCCCGCATCATCATGCACATGTGCTGCGCCTCGATGACCACGGCCACCCCCTTGGCGTCGGTGACGCTTTCAATGGCCTCGGCAATCTGCCGGGTCAGGTTTTCCTGGATCTGCAGGCGGCGGGCATACATATCGACAATGCGAGCAAACTTTGACAGGCCAAGCACCTTGCCCTGGGGCAGATAGGCGATGTGGCACTTGCCAATGAACGGCAGGATATGGTGCTCGCACATGCTGTACAGCTCGATGTCCTGAACCACTACCATCTCGTCCATGGCAGACTCGAACACGGCATTGTTGATCAGGTCGCCGAGATCCTGCTGATAGCCGTGGGTCAGGAACTGCATGGCTTTGGCGGCACGCATGGGGGTGTCCTGCAGACCTTCACGGTTGGTGTCTTCGCCCAGCCCGTCAATAATGGCGCGGTAGTGGCCCGAGAGGTCGTCAAGGAGTCTGGTCATAATCTCTTCCGGTTAGCTGTGTCTTACGAGGGCAAAAGCTTAAGTCAATTCGTCCGTTATCTCTACGGTTTACGGCAACACGCCGGGAAAAGACCACTTTCTCGGTAACGCTGCCCGCCTGTTTGGTAAGGCTATGGCAGTTCGCTAAGGCTATGGCAGAGGGGGCGGGTTTGTTCTAAAGTTTCAGGCTGTGAACGTTCGCCGGGGACAGTGCATGGAACAGGTGATAGCCAATGTCGGTGGTGCAACCGCCGCAGGGCATGATGCCGCCACCCTTGAGGGGTGGCAACAGGGAGGTAAATGGTTCAGTTACGAGGGCCATGCCATTTTCAGTCGCATGGCGGGCACGGGAGAGCCGCTGGTCCTGATTCACGGATTTCCCACTGCCAGTTGGGACTGGAACCGGCTTTGGCCGATGCTGGTGCAGCAGCACAATGTTCTGACCCTGGACATGTTGGGTTTCGGTTTTTCCGACAAGCCTCTGAACTACGATTACAGCATTGAGGACCAGGCTGACCTGTTCCAGGGCTGGATCGAGGGCCTGGGTTTGCCTTCGGTACATCTGTTTGTCCATGATTACGGATGCAGTGTGGCACAGGAGCTGCTGGCCCGTGAGCAGGAAGGTGGTTTGCCGTTCCGGATTGCCAGTGTGTGCTTTCTGAATGGTGCCCTTTTTCCGGAAGTGCACAATCCCTTGCTGATCCAGAAGCTGTTGCGAAGCCCTTTTGGCGGGCTGATCAGCCGGGGTCTGACCCGGCGCAGTTTCGAGCGCAACTTCCGCCGGCTGTTCGGGAGCCAGAACCCGCCGGACCGGCAGGATATGGAAGACTTCTGGCACCTGCTGACCTACAACAACGGCCGGGGCATACTGCACCACCTGATCCAGTTCATGGAGGAGCGCCGGTGTCATCGAAACCGGTGGGTCGGCGCCTTGCAGAAGGCAAAACAGCCGATGCGACTGATTTCCGGTACCGCCGATCCGGTGTCCGGTGCCGGCATGGCCAGACGTTACCGGGAACTGATTCCAGATGCCGATGTGGTCTGCCTGAGGAATACCGGCCATTACCCCCATTTCGAATGCCCTTGGGACGTCTTCAGCGCCTACCGGGATTTACGCAAACAGTGCGATCATTGAGCGGGCCTGGCAGCCTGTCCGAGGTTGTCAGACCCCTCTGAGTCGCGGACGGTCTATACTGGTACAGATTACAGGTAAAGAGTGCAGACCGAACCGTCCGGGAGAAGAATATGTCAGATGAGAAACCGGTAGTGGCCAGTAAGACACCCTTCTCCGTGCTCGTGGAAGCCGGCAAGAACTACTTCTGGTGTGCTTGCGGGCGAAGTCAAAGCCAGCCCTTCTGTGATGGGACCCACAAAGGAACCGGGATAACACCGGTGAAGTATGAGGCCCGGAAGAAGGAGTGGGTCTGGTTTTGCGGCTGCAAGCAGACCGGCAATGCCCCGTTTTGCGACGGCAGCCACAAGAATCTTGCCTAAGGGAAATACTCAGGCCCGGGCCTTGCCGGCCGCGCCGTACACCAGTAGAAACGTCGCAAAGGCCGTCACCACAACCGAAGGCCCCGCGGGCGTGTCCAGGTGCCAGGACAGGCTCAGGCCTCCGGTCACCGCAACAAATCCGAACACCACCGCCATGGCCGCCATGATTTCCGGGTTATGGGCCAGTCGCCGGGCGGTCGCGGCGGGAATAATCAGCAAGGCGGTGATCAGCAGCACACCGACGATTTTCATGGCCACCGCGATCACCAGGGAGAACATCAACATCAGCACCAGCCGGAGACGTTCCACGGCAATGCCTTCGACCCGGGCCAGCTCCTCGTGGATGGTGCTCATCAACAGCCCGCGCCAGAGCACGGCCAGAAGGATCAGGATGAGCGTGGCGCCCCCGTAGATCCACAGCAGGTCGTTCCGGCTCATGGCGAGCAGGTCGCCGAATAGCAGGCCGGTGAGATCCACCCGGACATCCGGCATGAAGCTCAGGGTAACCAGACCGATGGCGAGGGCACTGTGGGCGAGAATGCCCAGCAGGGTATCGGTGGCCAGGGCCTGGGTGCGGGAAAACATCACCAGTGCCATGGCCAGAACCGCACAGGTGATGATCACGCCGACGTTCAGTGGCACGCTGATCAGAAAACTCAGGGCAATGCCGAGCAGGGCAGAGTGTGCCAGGGTGTCGCCAAAATAGGCCATGCGGCGCCAGACCACAAAACAGCCCAGCGGTCCCGCCACCAGCGCCACACCCAGGCCGCCGATCAGGGCACGCCAGAAGAAGTCGTCCAGAACGGCATCAATGGTGGGCATGGTCACACCCCTCATGGCCGGTATGGGCACGATGCGGTCCAGCGGCAACCACATCGCCGTGCAGATCATGGCGATGATTGTGGTGGTGATGGTAAACCGCGAGGGACTCAGCCACCGGCTGTCCGAAGGTTTCGATAAAGGCCGGGTCGTGGGAGATATCCGCCGGGGAGCCGCTGCAGCACACATGCTGGTTCAGGCAGATGACCTTGTCGGTTGCCGCCATTACCAGGTGCAGATCGTGGGAGATCATGATCACGCCGCAGTTCAGCTCGTCCCGGAGCTGGCGAATCAGGTCATACAGCGATGCCTGGCCGTTGATATCCACGCCCTGGGCAGGTTCATCGAGTACCAGAAGATCCGGCTTCCGGGCCAGGGCCCGTGCCAGCAGGAGCCGCTGTTTCTCGCCGCCGGACAGGTGGTGGACGGAAGCGTCCAGCAGCTGCCGGACCCCGGTGCGGGCCAGGGCTGACTCACATTCCGCCAGTGGCATGCCACTGAGCAACATGAACCGCTTTACGCTCAGGGGAAGCGTTGCTTCGAGTGTGAGATGTTGCGGAACGTAGCCGATCACCAGGCCCTTCCGGAGCGACACCTTGCCATCCGACACCTTCTGAATGCCAAGAATGGCCTTGATCAGGGTGGTCTTGCCCGCTCCGTTGGGGCCGATAACGGTGATGATATCCCCGCGGTGCACTTTCAGATTGACCCGGTCCACCACCGGCCGTTTGTCAAACCGGACGGTGAGATTGTCGAGGGTTACCAATGGGTCAGTCATGGCCGGGCTCCGCCTGGCAACGGGGACATAGCCCGGCGATCTCGAGGGTGGTGTTTTCGGCTCTGAAACCCTCGTCAGCAGCCGCTTTACGTACCTCGGAAGAGACTTCCGGCACAGTCAGCTCCAGGACATTGCTACAGGCGCGGCAGATCAGAAACATACCGGTGTGGCTTTCCCCGGCGTGGGTACAGCCGATAAAGGCATTGAGGGAGGCAATGCGGTGCACCAGGCCGTTTTGCTGCAGGAAATCCAGCGCCCGGTAAACCGTGGGTGGCGCCGCGTTATGGCCATCAGAGGACAGCTCTCCGAGCACATCGTAGGCCCCCAGGGGCTTGTGGGACTGCCAGATAAGTTCCAGAACGCGCTCCCGGATGGGGGTCAGGCGGGCATTGTGCTGCTGACAGATGATCCTGGCGTCAGCAAGAGCCTGGCTGACACAGGCATCGTGATTGTGGGGCCGATAGGGAATGGGTCGGGCAGACATGACGGAAATCCTGCAAAATTTGCAACATTATAACATTTGCAAGAATCCCTGCCATGCCGGCGCGGCGGTCCGGGAGAACAGCTCAGTGACGGGTCTGTCGGACGAGAGACTCCAGGAACTCAAGGTTGGGAATCCAGGCGTTTTCCCCGTCCACTTCCACCTGCATCAGGTCAGCGGGGCCGGGTTCGCCATCCAGCTTCCTGACCTGTTCCCCGGTCAGGCGGGCCTGGCTGGGAATACCCTGGGTAACCAGGGCCATGAACGGAACTTCCTTGTGGTGGTCTCCGATGCTGTTGAGAACCACAATCCGGCCACGGCTGTCGCCGGGCACGGTCAGAGCGCCGCCGTTGGCCGCGTCGTAGGAAATCACCGGAAGCTGCAGGCCCCGCCAGTCCAGGTAGCCCACAAGCCACTCCGGTGTATTGGCTCCCGCTTCGGTGCTGGCGTAATCCACCACTTCCGCAATCGAGACGTTGGGCAGCAACAGTTGCCGACCGCTCATGGGGATCATGACGCAGGAGAGGGTTTGGCTGTTGTCATTCATTGCTTGTTTCCTCAGGCGGAATCACGTTTCTGCCGGTTCTTGAGCAGGCAGGATTCTTCAATGATTTTTACCAGTTCCCGGGCCAGTTGTTCCGGGGAGCCGCAGAATCCGGTGCAGCCGGTGGCTGCCACGGAGTCCGGCATTGAGCTGTTGCCGCAGCTGGTGCTTTCCTGCACCCAGATCCGGCTGCCGTAGGCTTTCAGCAAAGGTGCTGCAATCGCGCCGTCGTTGCCCATGCCGGAAAAAAGAATCGCATGGCAGCGCTGGCCATAATGATCCGCAACATTCAGCAGCACCTGATCGATGGAAGGGCCGTAGGGTCCCGGCCAGGTGTTGCCGGTTTCCGTCAGCGCACCCTGCTCATTCAGCTTCCATTCGTGTTCAACCGGCATCAGTACCACATCGCCGTTTTTCACCCGGTAGCCTTCGTGTGCCCGTTTGAGCTGGTAATGGGCATGGCGGCCCAGCACCCGGGCCAGCACATCGGTGAAATTGCCATCGATGTGCTGGGCGTAGATAAAACCCACCGGAAGGCCGGCTGGAAGGTGATCGAGGAACGTCTTGACCGCCGCCGGGCCACCCAGTGAGGCGCCCAGAATCCAGACTTCCTCGGCCACCGATCCGGGAACCGCCGGCGTAATCCAGTGTGGCAGGTCCGGCGAGGAAGGCACGGCCGGCGCGTCCTCCTCCAGTTGCTCCAGTGTTGCCTTTGAATCCAGTTCTTCCAGGTGCCCAAGCTGTTGCTCCAGCTTGCCCAGCAGTCGCCGTTCCCAGCGAAAATACTCGGTGCTGCCGGGCCTGGGCGCTTCGTCCAGACCGAACAGCACCGGCACTTCGGTGTTCTCCAGAAGGTGATCGAACAGCACCGGGTGATCCGCCTCGTCTTCCAGGGTCACCAGCCAGAGGCTGGCATCCGGAAATTCCGGATAGCCCTGAAGCCGGTCCGGATCCCCGGAAAAGCAGACGTCGAGACCGAACTTGGCCGTGGCGGCCTGCAAGCGATGACGCTGCAGGACCACATCCGAGACAATCCCGACCCTCGGCCTGGCAGACTGGCCGGCCATCACTGCCTTCCGGTCAGTCGCTCAATCGTCTCGAGCAGCTCGGTTTCCTGGAATGGCTTGCCGAGGTACTCATTCACGCCGATGGCGAGCGCCCGCTCGCGGTGTTTCTCACCGGTACGGGAGGTGATCATGCAGATCGGGGTTTCCCGCAGGTTATCGTCGTGGCGCACGAAGCTGGCAACCTCGAAGCCATCCATGCGCGGCATCTCGATATCCAGCAGAATGATGTCCGGTTTGTGGTCCTGAAGCTGGGCCACGGCATCCAGGCCGTCTTTCGCAGTGATGACTTCCATGCCATTGCGCTCCAGCAGTCGCGAGGTAACCTTCCGTACCGTAACCGAATCGTCCACCACCATCACCACGGTGGCCTGCTCCTCATACCGCGCCGACTCGCGGGCTTTCTCGAGATTGGCCAGGCGCTGGCGTTCGGACAGGATGTCGGAACGGATCATCGCCGGCAGGTCGAGAATCACCACCACGTTACCATCCCCCAGGATGGTGGCACCGGACACGCCCCGGACCGTGCTGAACTGCGGCCCAAGGGATTTAACAACAATTTCCCGGCTGCCCATCAGGTTATCCACCTGCAGGGCCATGGGCTGTTCGGCACCACGAACCAGAATCACCGGAAGTGGCAGGGCCTGGCCCTGCAGCTTGGGATGGTGGTCGCTGTTCAGCAGGCTGCCGAGGTACTGAAGCCGGTATTCCTGGCCGGCATACTCGTACATCGGCGCGTCCGGCTTGTAGTACTCTTCGAGTTCGTAAGTGCTGACCCGGACAATGCCTTCAATGGTGTTCAGCGGGATGGCGTAGAAGTCTTCGCCGGTGGAGACCATCAGGGCCCGGTTCACGGATACGGTAAACGGCAGGCGCACCGTGAAGGTCGTACCACGACCGACCGCAGAATCGATATCCAGGCTGCCACCGAGCTGCTTGATTTCGCTGGCAACCACATCCATGCCCACACCACGGCCGGAAATCTGGGTTACCTGCTGCGCGGTCGAGAAGCCCGGCTGCAGGATGAACTGCAGGATTTCCCGTTCGGACAGATCCTCATCTTCCCGCAGCATGCCCTGGCGGATGGCCTTGTCGCGGATGACCGGGGAGGGAATGCCGGCGCCGTCGTCAATCATGCGCAGCACCACATCACCACCTTCGCGGGTCAGTGACAGGGTGACTTCGCCGGTTTCCGGCTTGCCGGATTTCTTGCGGTCGGCGGGGCTCTCGATACCATGGTCAAGCGCGTTCCGGAGCATGTGCTCCAGCGGTGCAATCATGCGCTCAAGGATGTTCCGGTCCATCTCGCCTTCGGCGTTGCGGACATCGAAGTCCACTTTCTTGCCCAGTTCGCCGCTGATCTGGCGGACGATCCGCCGCAGGCGCGGCACCATGGAGGCGAACGGAATCATCCGGGTCTTCATCAGACCTTCCTGGAGTTCCGTGTTGATCCGGGACTGCTGTACCAGCAGGGTTTCTGTGTCCCGAACCCGGTCAGACAGGGTTTCACGAAGGTCTGCCAGGTCAGAGGAGGACTCGGTCAGTGCCCGTGACAGCTGCTGAATGGACGAGTAACGGTCCATCTCCAGAGGGTCGAAATCGTCGCCGTAGTCCGGCCCGTGCTCCTTTTCGGCACTGAACAGGATCTGGGCTTCGGTTTCGATTTCCATCCGGCGCAGCTGCTCCCGCAGACGCTCGATGGTGGCGGCCATTTCGTCCAGGGTTTGGCCGAAGTCACTGGTCTGTTGCTCCAGCCGGCCACGGGTGATACTGGTTTCACCCGCCAGGTTGACCAGCTCGTCCAGCAGCGGTGCGGATACCCGGATGGTTTCCTGGGCAGCGCGCTGTGCTTCCGCCGCCTGTTTGCGAACCTTGGCGGGAGACTTCGCGGGCTTTGGCGTTGGTGCGGCCGGCTCTTCCGGCCGTTTCGGTTCCGGCGCGACGGGGGCTGGCCTGGGTTCTTCGGCCTGGACCCGTTCCGGCGCAGACGCACCGGATTCAAAGCGTTTCTGAATACCGGAGACCAGGGCAATAATGGCGTCGTGGTCTTCGGTAATGGCCTGCCACTGATGCTCGTCGGGGGCATTGCCGCCCAGGTCAATCAGCCGGGTTTCAAGGGCGTGGGCCTTGTCGCCAAGCTGGGTAAGCCGGGACAGGCGGGCGCCACCCTTGAGGGTGTGCAAGGCCCGCTGGGCTTCCTGGTTGAAGTGGTGGTTTGCGGGTTCCTTGCGCCAGTCATCGAGCAGCTGTTCGAGCTGATCCATGATGTCACCGGCTTCCTCAAGGAAGATTTCCATAACTTCCGGATCAATGGCTTCCTGCCCCGTTTCTTCGGTTTCTTCCCGAGGCGAGGCAGTCTCTCCGGCAGCGATGTCGTGGGCTGACCGGAAGTCAGCGATGAGTCCGCCATCGGGTTCCGCCTTTTTGCCTTCTTCCAGGCTGTTGAGCATGACCTTCAGGCTGGCCAGCGCGCGGTCGCTGAGGCCAAGCAGGGTATTCTGGTTGTTGGCACCCGAGATCAGGGGGTCCAGGGCATCAGACCAGGCTTCCGCCAGATCGGCAATCGGGTCGATGTCGGAGAGTCTTGCTCCGCCTTTAAGGGTATGCAGCTCCTGCTGCAGCTGGGTCACGCCGGTCAGTTCTTCCGGTTCGTCGCGCCACTGGTCCAGACACTCACGGATGGCGTCGCGGATTTCCAGGCCTTCATCCAGGAAAATACCAGTGAGGTCGTCATCACTGGCTTGGGCCAGGGTGGCGCTGAGGCTGGTTGTTTCCGGCATTGCCTCGGCAGGCTCGGCTTCTGTCGGCTCGCCGGACTCTTCCACGCCGGCCAGAGGCGGCATGGGTTCGCCACGAAGAAGAGCCTGAACCTGAGCGACCAGTTCGTGCGCTGGCGGGCAGGGTTTCTGGGTGGCGACCTGTTCGACCATCCGGGCCAGCCGGTCATGGCAGGCGAACAGCAGGTCGTTCATGGTATCGCTGGCGTCCAGCTGACCTTCAGCAACCTTCTCGAAAAGGTCTTCAAGAACGTGAGTCAGGTCGCCGATGGCTTCGACGCCGGCCATTCTGGCGCCACCCTTGAGGGTATGCACGTCCCTCTGGAGTTCTGCGGCAACCTGGCGATCCGAGGGATCTTCGGTCCAGGTGTGCAGGGCGCTGCCGGTGGAATTGATCAGGTCATAGGCTTCTTCCAGGAAGATGCCTAACAGTTCCGGATCCAGGTGGGAGAGGTCGGTTACGCCGTCCCCGGCATCAGGCTCCTGTTCGGAGGCAACCTCTGCCGGTTCGAACTTCTCCGGCTCATCAAGCTCCGGAAGTGGAGCCTGCTCACCGGAGCTGTCCTCCAGGTCCGTCTGATCGTCGCGGGCACTGACGTTAGTCACTGGCCGTGTCCCGGTGGCGCTGTCCATATAAGCCTGGATCTCACCGATAAGGTCCGGTGCCGGGCGCGGTGTTTCCCTGGCTTCCAGGTTCTCTACCATGCCGGCCAGGCGATCGTGGCAGCGGAACAGCAGATCTGACAGCTCATCGTTGACCGACAGCCGTTGTTCAGTCAGTCCTTCGAACAGGTTCTCCAGCTCGTGGGAGAGATCGCCAACGGCTGGAATATCCGCCAGTCGTGCACCGCCCTTGAGGGTATGCAGGTCCCGCTGCAGCAGGCGGAGGATATCGAGGTTGCCGGTGTTCTCGCTCCAGCTCTGGAGGGCTTCCGCGGTGCTGTCGATGAGGTCCTGGGCTTCTTCCAGGAAGATTTCTGCCAGTTCCTCGTCCATATCATCGTCGGATTCCGACAATTCCGGCAGGGGCGGCTGTTCTTCGGCCGGGGATGGTGCTTCCGAAGGCGCTTCTGTCTCGTCCATGTCGAAGCTGAGATCGATCTCTTCCAGGTCGTCGGTGAACTCCTGTTCGAAGGCATCCGGCTCGGCGTGTTCTTCCGTTGGGGCCTGCTTCAGGGCTTCGAGACTGGCAACCAGCTCGTCACTGGACTCGGTGGCGAGTCCGGCGGCGACCTGATCCATCATGTTGATCAATTGTTCGTGGGCGGCCCGAACGGTCTCAAAGAAACCGTCATCGGGCGCTTCATCGTTTTCGGCGGCGGAATCGTAGGTATCTTTCAGGGCACCCGAGAGCGCGGCCAGGTCGGTAAGTCCAGCATCGGAAGAACCCTGGGTGAGCTGCTCAAGTTCGGAGCGAAGCTGGTCCAGTGAGCCAGTCTCCTGGGGATTAGCGGCCCAGTGATCAAGAATCCGGTCGGCATCCAGAACGATATCCAGACCTTCGTTCAGGAACAGTTGAACCAGCTGAGAGGGGGCTTCCTGCTGATGCTGGTCGGTCTTGTCTTCGCTATGAGTGCGCAGGGTCTCATCCGTGAGGCGATCCAGTTTTTCAAGGAACACTTCAGTGCCTGGCAGGGAGGCCTGCGGGTTTTCGCGAATCTGGGCCAGTCCCTGGGTCAGGAAATCGCAGGCAGACCCGATCAGCGAGAGTACCTCGCGGTTGGCCCGTTTGTTCTGGGCACGGGATTCCTTGACGAACCGTTCCAGCGGCGTGATGACTGCCGCGATCGGTGCAATACCGGCCGTATGGGCGCTGCCCTTGAGTGTGTGCAGGGCCCGGGACAGGTCGTCGGTATAGGTAACGGTCGTCTTGTCACCGGCTGTGGCCAGGAAGTCCTTCAGCGTTTGCAGGTGGGTCTCGGTTTCGCTCTCAAAGATGTCGAGCAAAACTGGATCAACGGCGTCTTCCTCAGCTTCTCCGGCGTCAGTTCCGGTCTCTGTTTCCACCTCGTCCATGGATTCCGCGGCGGGCATTATGCTGGCGTCCGGAATTTCTCCATTGGCCAGAGCGTTGGCCCGGGCTTCAAGATTGGAAATGTCCAGTGAGGGTGCCCGGCGCTTTTCAAAATCCTCAACCAGTGCCGGCAGATTGGTGGTGACATCGTCCAGCAGGCTGGCAATGTCGTCATTCATGAAGATGCTGCCGTCGATGACCCGGTTCAGCATGTTTTCCACGGACCAGGCCAGCTCCCCGACAACCAGTGCGCCTACCATCCGGCCACTGCCCTTCAGGGTATGGAACGCCCGGCGGACTTCGGATAGCGCACTGCGGTCATCGTGCCGCCGCAGGAGCATGGGCAGGTATTCGCGGATGGTTTCCAGTACCTCGCCGGCTTCCTCGACAAAGATTTCAAGGATTTCGTCGTCGATCAGGTTGTCGTCATCGGCGGGCTTTTCAGCTGCGGCGCTGGTGTCCGCGGGCGTGAGCTCAGGTTCCTCGACAGGAGGCGCCTGCACCATTGGCTCTTCAGCGGCTTTTCGGGTATCCGCTTCGGCCGGTGCCTCGCCCTCGGTGCGGCGTGTGGTAGCCATGGCTTCGGCGCGCTGAATGAGCTCACCGACATCACCGGCCGTCTGGCCAGCCTTGAATTCCCGAATCAGTGAGGGAATGCGGGCATTGACCTCATCCACCAGAGTAAACATGTCGTCGGTCGGCCGGATGGTCTGGTCGATAACGCGGTTGAGCAGGTTTTCCACCGACCAGGCTAATTCACCAATGCTGGTTGCGCCGACGAGGCGACCACTGCCCTTGAGCGTATGGAATGCGCGACGCACTTCGGTCAGGGCTTCACGATCACCATGATTCTGGCGCAGGCGCGGGTAGAACTCATGGATGGTTTCGAGAACTTCCTCGGCTTCCTCAACAAAAATACCGAGGATTTCATCGTCCAGAAGTTCCGAATCCGAGCCCTTGGATTCTTTGGGACTGGCTGCATCGGTTTCCGGAAACTCTTCAGCCGGCTCAACCACGGGAATTTCTTCCGCAGCGGATTCGGACCAGGTGGGCTCGGCACCAACCGGGAAGCCGAGGGAGGCCAGGCTGTCCTCTGCCACTCTGAGGATGGAGTCGTTCTCGCCGATCCCTTCGGCAAGGCGCTCCAGGTAATATTCGATGCTGGTTACCGCATCGGCCAGGATGTCGAGCTGTTGCCAGTCCGGTACCTGCTTGCTGCCCAGCAGCACGTCGGTAATGTAGCGCTCGGCTGAGGCCAGCATGCTGGCAACGCGATCCAGCGGGATCAGACTGAGGCCACCGCGAATGCTGTGCAGCAGGCCGGGCACGTGCCCAATTTCCCGGGTATCCCATTGTGATGCAATGAAGTTCACAATGGCGGACTTGACCTGTTCCAGGGTGTTCCGGGATTCTCTCAGCAGGGCGCCGCTGGCCTCTCCAAGCTCACGAGAGCCCAGGTTAACCGGAGCATCGTTGGCTTCATCGCCGGAAGTTTCCTGGCGGCCTTCTGCGTCCAGGCCGGCCAGACTGGCTTCGACATAGAGCAGCGCACCGGCAATGTCCATCAGGGTGCCGTCATCCACCGGTTCGGTCTGGGCGCTGAGTTTTTCGACCAGTTCAACCTGCTCGGTAATGACTTTTCGTGGTATGCCGAGACCGAGTACCGCCAGGGTATTGGCCACCTGGCGCAGTCCGGGCAGCAGGTCGTCAAGCTCGCTGTTCTGGCGAAGCTCTGAACGTACATACAGGTCGAGCTGGTCTTTTAGCTTGGCCAGCTCTTCGTTAAGTGCGCCGACAACCGAGTGAATAGCATCCCGGCCAGGGCCGGAGACCCGGCTTCGGGCGGCATCCACGTCGTCTTCCGAGGGCAGCGCCTGACTGAGCTGGTAGGTATCCCGAAGGGCACTGACCTGAGGTGAGTCCAGGTCACGGGCGCGGGCCACGTAGTAAAGCAGGTGCTTGAGCAGGGCTTCCGGCGCTGGTTGCTGAAGAATATCCGCGTGCTCATCGGTCAGCCGGCGCACTTCGCTGTCGAGTTCCCGAAGCAGGGACTTCACCGCTGCGTTCACCGGATTGACGTTTGCCTGCAGGGTCTCAACAAATGCGCTTGCGGCCTTCCAGAGTTCGCCCCTGGGCGTTTTCTGGCATAACCGGATGAGCCGTTGGATGACCTTCTGCATGTAATCGAAGTGGGCGCCGAGATCCGCCTCCCGGATGACGCCGGCCAGAGCGAACTGGTACATCTGCCGCAGTTTGCGGATGTGGCCGAGAACTGTCGGGTCCTGCAGACGCTGTGAAACCTTTCCGGTGACCCGGATCTTTGAGGGGCTCAGGTCAGGTTTGAACAGTGACGTATCAGACAGCAGGGATTCGCCACGGGCAGCACGGAGGTCATTCAGCAGCGGCAGCAGCACCATTGGAAAATCGTCCTGGCTGCTGGCCAGGTGCTCAAGGTACTGGGGCAACTGAAGGATTGCCTGCATCAGTACTTCGACCGCTTCATCCGTATTGGCAACGGTGTCGTTGAGTACCGCCTGGGTGAGCTTTTCCATTTCTTCGGTGAGCAGCGCCGCACCGTAAAGCTCGACCATTTGCAGGGTGCCATGCACCTGATGGAGATAATTCAGGCAGAAGCGCAGGCGCGCAGTGTCGTCACGATTCTCGACATACGCTTCCAGTGCATGCTGGCCCTGGGTCAGCGTGTCCTGTATTTCGCCCCGAACCCAGTCGAGGGCGATGCTGTCATGGTGATTGCCCATAACCACTCCGGTTATTCTTCGTCAGTCTGGCGTTTGATCCACGCCAGCACATGTTCCGAGGGAACTCTCTGTAACCCTGGAGGCTGCCAATCGGTCAGTTCCCCCTGGCCCAGAACCAGCAGCCCCCCGGGCGCCAGCCGCTCTGCAAGTCGCCTGACAATTTCCCGCCGGCGCCAGCGGCGAAAATAAATCAGCAGATTCTGGCAGAAGATAATGTTCATCCCGTGCATGGGTGCCTTGTCGAGATCCAGAACGTTCAGTCTGGTAAAGCACACCCTGTCGCGGATGCTGTTCACAATTTCTACAGTATTCCGCTCGGCCGGGCGGAAATACCGGGATTTCATGTCCTCGTCCACTCCCAGCAATTTGCGGGGATTGAACTGGCCGTTCCTGGCCTTGTCGATCACGGGCTTGCTGATGTCAGAGCCGGTGACACCAAACAGCGGCTGCAACGCCAGCTGGCTCATGCACTCGTTCAGCACCATGGCCAGTGTGTACGGCTCCTCTCCGGTGGAGCATCCGACACTCCAGGCTTCCAGGGGACGCTTTTTCAACGGTTCCCGGGGCCGTGTCAGAACATAGTCGGAAACCAGCCGGAAGGCGTCGGGATCCCGGAAGAACCGGGTTTCCTGAACCGTCAGCCTGTCTACCAGCGTTGACCATTCCCTGATCGCATCAGGCCCGGAGACGATTTTTTCGTAATAGGCCTGATAGCTGCTGCAGCCGATTTCCCGCATCCGGATGCCAAGGTTGGTCTCCAGAAACGAACGGCGCCCGGCCGGCAGGGTTATGCCGGTGCGATGTTCCAGCAGGGTTTGCCACTGGCTGAACTGCGCCTCGTCCATATCCGGGAGTCGGCGCAGTGACCAGATGCCCTCGGCGGGTGACAGGTTGTTATGCATTTGCGCCATAAACCGTCAACAGCCCTGGATCCGAAATCAGCCCACCACCGGAACGTCGCTGTCTTCCTCTTCTTCCTGATCAGCCTCGTCTTCTTCCGGCAGGGTGAAGCCGGCAACGGAGGACCGCAGCTCGGACGCCATTTCCGCCAGGTTACCGATAGACTTCGCAGTGGCGTTGGTGCCGGAGGAAGTCTGGGACGTGATTTCCTGGATAACGTTCATGGTGTTGGAAATGTGCGCCGCAGACGACGACTGCTGTCGTGCCGCGTTGGAGATGTTCTGGATCAGTTCCGCCAGAGACATGGATACGTTCTCGATTTCCTCGAGGGCGATACCCGCGTCCTGGGCCAGACGGGCACCACGGACCACCTCGGCGGTGGTGTGTTCCATGGAGATAACGGCTTCGTTGGTGTCAGACTGGATCGTCTTGACCAGTGCCTCGATCTGCTTGGTTGCCGCAGAGGAACGTTCCGCCAGCCGCTGAACTTCGTCCGCAACCACCGCGAAGCCCCGGCCCGCGTCACCGGCCATGGAGGCCTGGATTGCGGCGTTCAGGGACAGGATGTTGGTCTGGTCGGCAATGTCGTTGATCAGGGATACGATGTCACCGATTTCCTGGGAAGATTCACCCAGGCGCTTGATCCGCTTGGAGGTTTCCTGGATCTGCTCACGGATGTTGTCCATGCCGCGGATGGTGTTCTGCACCACTTCCGCGCCTTTCTTCGCGATCGCAACCGACCGCTCCGCAACCGCGGAGGATTCCGCCGCGTTCGAAGATACCTGGTCGATGGACACCGCCATCTCATTCACCGCGGCGGAGGCGCCGGCAATTTCCTGGGCCTGGTGCTCGGAAGCATCGGCCAGGTGCATGGCCGTGGCCTGGGTTTCCTGGGCGGCTGAGGCTACCCGTACGGCAGTACCACGAATCGCCTGTACCAGTCCGCGCATCTGGTCAATCGCGTAGTTGATGGAGTCGGCGATGGCACCGGTGAAGTCTTCGGTGACCGTGGCCTCGGTGGTCAGGTCACCGTCGGCCAGGTCGGCCAGTTCGTCCAGCAGTCGCAGGATCGCGTTCTGGTTCTGTTCGTTCTGTTCCTGGGTGGCCGCCAGCCGGGCCTGGGCTCCCCGGTAAAGGGCGAGGCCGATGAACACAACAATGGCCACCATGGCGGCCAGGATAGCAAAGGCCAGGGTCGGGCTGATCAATCGCGAGCCGGGCTGGTTGCGGAAACTCTCCGCCAGTACAGAGAGTTCGGAAAGCAGGATTTCGGAATTCTGGAAGATGTCGCTGGCCGCAGTACGCACCTTGAAGAGGTCGGGAGAGGCTTCAAGGATGGCGTCTACGTTCTGGGAAACGAACTGGAACAACTCATCAACGGCCTCGAGGCCGTAAATGGCATCTTCATCGTTTACCCGGGAGATGCCCATGGCTTCATTGCCATTGAGCTGGCCTTCAAGAACCCGGCCAAACAGGCTGGCGTCCCGGCCGAAACGGTCGGCGGCGATAACCGCATCCTCGTCACCGGACAGTACGTTGTTAACCGAGCGGACAATCCGCTCCGCCAGCAGGGACTGGCGCTGCGCCAGTGCGATCTGTTCGGCGGGCGCGTTGTTGTCCAGCAGGATCTGTACGATGTCGTCGTACTCGACCTGAAGCTGCGGGATGGTTTCGTTGAGGGTCCGGGCTACTTCGTGCAGGCCAAGTACCGCGTGCTGGGTCGAGAGGATGCTGTCGGCGTTTTCCCGGACAGTGTTCCAGTTCTCCTGTACACCGCTTTGCCGGGCCAGCTCACTCGGTGGCAGGTCGGTCTTCGGGTTGCCCTCGGTCACGTTGGTCCAGAGCTGCTGGAAATCATCACGGGAGCTGCGCAGCTGGTTGAATGCTTCGGCGGTACCACCGGCAGCCTCAGTCGCGTTCTTCGCGATCTGCTGCGAGAGCACCCTCAGCTCGGCGGTGTTGGAGATGTATTCCTGATCGTGCTGGCTGTCTTTATTGAGAATGAACAGCACCACAACGAGCAGGACGGTGAGTGCGATCAGTGCGGCGATCAGGCTGGCAACCAGCTTGTTGCCTCCCTGTCCCATACTGAGTCTTCCGGCTCTGTTCTTCATTTTCTGGCTCCCGGCCTCTTCAAGAAATTGGCAAGTTTGTTTTATCGGGCTTCAGGCGGTCAGGGTGATGTTCCTGCCATTGTCACCACCCTTACCACTGTGCGACGTCCAGGAAGCGTTCGTCTTCGAGCAGGTCGACGGCCGAAAACACTTTCCAGACTTCTTCGTTGCGCTCGTAACCGCCTGAGACAAACGGCCGAACGTTTTCAGGTACGCCTTCGGGCGCATCCTTGAAACTGTCTGTTGCGAAGTACTGCATGCCCAGTACGCTATCGACCACGAGCCCGCTGAAAATGTCCCCCTGTTCAACAACCAGTACCCGGCGCTCCCGTTGGCTTCGGGACGAGCGGGGAATATCAAAAAAGCCGGCGAGATCGACAAGAGGCAGGAGGCGGCCGCGAACATTGGCCGCTCCGAGCAGAAACGGGCGAACCCCCGGAATATGGGTAAACCGGGGGACGTGGAGGATTTCAGTGACTTCGCCCATTGGGGTAACGTAGCGTTCACCTGCAAGAACGAAGCCGATGCCGTTCCACAGTTCAACGGCTTCCTGTTGTTCCGGCAGGCCGGCGGCCATGGACCGGCTGCGCTGGGCGATATCCGTCAGAACGGCGAAAGGGGCGGCCTGGGCGGACATGCATACTCCACGGTTGGGGATCAGGCAATCAGACTGTTGATTGTTTTGATCAGATCGTCTTCGTTAACCGGCTTGACCAGATAACCCTTGGCGCCCTGGCGCGTGCCCCACACACGATCAGTTTCCTGATCCTTGGTGGTCACGATAACCACGGGGATGGATGCGGTCTCCGGCGCGCGGGTCAGTTGACGGGTTGCCTGGAAGCCGTTCAGGCCCGGCATAACCACGTCCATCAGAACCAGATCCGGGGTTTCAGCACGGGCCTTGGCAACGCCGTCCGCGCCATTATCGGCGGTCAGAACTTCGTGCTTGTGCTTTTCCAGAATGGTGGAAATTTTCTTAACCTCGGTAGGGGAATCGTCAACAATCAGAATGCGGGCCATGGTTTCCTCGATGGTTCTTGGTGTCAGCAGGTTTACTGTTCCGCCTGCGGAACGTACTGGCGGATGGTATTAAGGAGCTCATCCTTGCTGAACGGTTTGGTCAGGTACTGGTCCGAGCCTACGATCCGGCCTTTGGCCTTGTCGAACAGCCCGTCCTTGCTGGAGAGCATAATAACCGGCGTCTTTTTAAAGGAGGAATTGTTCTTGATGAGTGCGCAGGTCTGGTAGCCGTCCAGGCGGGGCATCATGATATCAACAAAGATGATGTCCGGCTGGGAATCGGCAATCTTGGCGAGAGCGTCAAAGCCGTCAGTTGCGGTGATGACCTCACAGCCGACCTTTTTCAGAAGGGTTTCCGCGGTGCGACGTATGGTTTTACTGTCGTCGATCACCATGATCTTCAAGTTCTCGAAGTTGTCATCCATTGTCCAACTGCCTTGCGCTCAGCGACTGTCATTATTTTAAAACGGGGTTTTTAACACAAACCTTAGGGTTCTTCTATAAACCCCGCTCATTTATAGATTATCAATGGCCGGATAAAAAGTATTAGTTTGTGACCAAATGTACTTCTGCCCGCAACGTCACGTAACTGACTGAGGATTTCTCCGGATGCATTCGCGGCTCGGGTACAATACCATCTGATTTCACAGCATAGCACTGTTTGCCCGGTGCACTCTGCAGACCGGTTCGTGTTTTTAATCCTCAGGAGCGCAAGAGAGCCTATGACCGTCCGCCTCGGGATCGTGATGGATCCGATTGAAGATATCCACTTCAGGAAAGACAGTTCACTGGCCATGTTGCTGGCTGCCCAGAAACGGGGCTGGCAGATCGAGTACATGGAACTGCCGGACATGTATCTGGATGGCGGCAAGGCAATGGCCCACACCCGGGATCTGACCGTGCACATGGATCCCGAGAACTGGTACAGCTTCGGCCCGGGCCAGGATAGGGCTCTGGGCGATCTGGATGTGATCCTGATGCGCAAGGACCCTCCGGTGGACCGGGAGTTCCTGATGGCCACCTATATTCTGGAGTCGGCCGAGCAACAGGGCGCGCTGGTGGTCAATCCTGCTTCAACATTGCGCGATTGCAATGAAAAGCTGTTTGCCACCCAGTTCGAGGATCTGACACCACCACTGTTGGTCAGCCGGTCGGCGACCCGTTTCCGGAAGTTCTACGCCGAGCACGGCGATGTCATCATGAAGCCGGTGGATGGCATGGGTGGTCACTCCATCTTCCGTATCCGGGAAAACGACTTCAATCTCGGTGTGATCATTGAAACCCTGACCAACTATGGCAGCCATCAGGCCATGGCCCAGAAATACATCCCGGAAATCAGTGATGGCGACAAACGCATTCTGCTGATTGACGGTGAGCCGGTGCCCTATGCACTTGCGCGAATTCCCTCCCAGGGAGAGAATCGCGGCAACCTGGCAGCTGGCGGGCGAGGCGAGGGCCGTGAGCTGACCGCCCGGGACCGTGAAATCTGTGACCGGGTAGCCCCGGCGATTCGGGAAAAAGGCCTCATCTTTGTCGGGCTGGACGTGATCGGTGATTACCTTACCGAGATCAATGTCACCAGCCCGACCTGCATCCGGGAGCTTGATACGGCCTTCGGTATCGATATCGGGGGCATGCTGATGGACGCCATTGCAAAGCGTCTGGGACAGGCGTAACCCGGCAACACTGGCGGGACAGGTTTAACGACAGGACCAAGATCAGGAATGGCAGTTCAGGTAAGCGACTTTGACCGGTTTTCCTTCACCCTTTTTATGGCATTGGCGGTGCACGCCATTGTTGTACTGGGGATCAGCTTTGCGCCTGAACCACCCCGGTCGTCCGCTCAGACCATGGAAATTACCCTCTCTCAGTTTGATGACGAGAAAGCACCGGAGAAAGCGGACTTTCTTGCCCAGACCAGCCAGCAGGGCAGTGGTACTGAAGAAGAGGTCCGGGAAATGACCACGCCCCTGCCGGCCGAGGTCAGCCAGCCGGAAGTGGCCCGGGTCCAGCCGGAGCCACCCGCGCAGACCGAGCCGCAGCCGCGCCAGGAAAAAACGGTGGTGCAGACCGAAAGCCGGTCCAGTCAGACAGTGCAGCAGCCGGAGGAGCGGACGACACCGGAAGAAGAGCCACTGCCGGTGCGCAAGAAAAGGAGCCTGATGGAGCGCAGTCTTGAGATCGCCAGCCTGGAGGCCCGCTTCGACGCCCAGCAAAGGGCTTACGCCCGGAAGCCGAGGGTGATGCGCGTAACCGCAGCCTCCACACTCAAATCCACCAACGCCTGGTACGTACAGAATTGGGTGACCAAGGTGACCCGGGTTGGCAATATCAACTACCCCACCGAGGCGCGCCGTGCCGGAATCTATGGCACACTGAGAATGCTGGTGTCCCTGAAGCAAGACGGCACCCTCAAAGAGGTAGCGATTCTGCAGTCCTCCGGCAGCACCGTTCTGGACGATGCCGCCATCCGGATTGTCAGAATGGCCGCACCTTTTACCCCGTTCCCCGAGGAAATGCGGCAAGAGGTGGACGAACTTGAAATCATACGCACCTGGTCCTTCCAGCGTCGGGGGCTGACATCCGGATGACAGCGTCAAAACATTCTCCCCACAGCCTGCGGCACCACTTTCTGGTGGCTTCGCCTTACCTGGCCGACCCGCGTTTCCATGGCGGCGTCATCTATCTCTGTGAACATTCCGATGACGGTGCCCTGGGATTAATGATCAATCACCCGTTGGACATCCATCTGGGCGAGATTCTGGAGCAGCTGGACTTGCCTGGAGGTGAGCTGGATTTGCCGGTATTCAGTGGTGGCCCGGTGCAGCCGGAACGGGGCTTTGTCCTGCATTCTCCCGGGACCAGCTGGCAGAATACGGCAAAGGTGACCGAAGACGTTCTGCTGACCACATCCCGTGATGTACTGGCGGGCATTGGCCGTGGGGAAGGGCCGGAGGAATACCTGGTGGCGCTCGGATACTCGGGCTGGGGCGAGGGCCAGTTGGAGGACGAACTGGGCAGCAACGCCTGGCTCACGTGTCCTGCTACCACGGATATCCTGTTCCGGACTCCCTGGGCAGATCGTTACAAGGCCGTGCTTGAAGTGATTGGTATTGATCTTAACCAGCTCAGCGAATCGATTGGCCATGCCTGAGACCGGTAACCGTCGCGTGATGGCGTTTGATTTCGGAACCCGCCGGATCGGGGTTGCCACCGGCCAGGAAATGCTGGGAACCGGCCAGCCCGTGGCGCTGATAGCCGCCCGGGACGGTATTCCGGACTGGCAAAAGATTGAAATGCTGCTGCAGGAGTGGCGTCCGGATCTGGTGGTGGTTGGTCTGCCGCTGAATATGGACGACACTGAGAACGACATGTGTGCCCGGGCGCGCAAGTTCGGCAAGCGCCTCCACGGCCGTTACCATGTGCCGGTTGAAATGGTGGACGAGCGCCTGACCAGTTTTGAGGCCAAGGGCGATGTAATGGCAGCCGGTGGCAATCGCGACTTTGGCCGCCATGGGGTGGATGACCGGGCGGCGGTTCTGATTCTGGAAACCTGGTTTGGCCTGCAGGGCAACCTTGCCGGTGAATGACAGTAAGGATAGTCCCCGGCTTTTAATAACAGTGAGGCATTAATGACCGCATTGCTTGATATCGACCAGTTACTGGATCAGATGGAAACCGGATTGCGCCAGGTTCTTGAGCAACGGGGCGCTGAATCCCCAGTGCTCATTGGTATCCGTACCGGTGGGGTCTGGCTGGCGGATGTGCTTAGTAAGCGTCTTGATATTGAAGAGCCGTTCGGGGAACTGGATATTTCCTTTTATCGTGATGACTTCAGCCGCATCGGGCTGAACCCCAGGGTCAAGCCTTCCAGTCTGCCCTTTGATACCGAAGGACGGGACATCATCCTGATTGACGATGTCATCATGAGTGGCCGCACCATTCGCGCGGCAATGAATGAAATTTTCGATTATGGCCGTCCAGCCAGTATCATACTGGCCACCCTGATAGACCTCGGAGCCCGGGAACTGCCGATCCAGCCGGACGTGACCGGCAAGACGCTGGCACTGGACTCCCATCAGCGCGTCAAGCTCCGTGGCCCCGACCCGCTCCGCATCGAGTTCCAGGAAGCCAGACAGTAAACCTCCGAAACAGATAACAGGCGACCCATGACCGCAAACGACGCTTCCCCGCACCCCTTGCAGCTGACCCGGGATGGTCAGTTGCGGCACTTTCTCACCCTTGATGGCCTCGACCGCGCCTTACTGACCGACATCCTGGATACCGCCGATTCGTTTATTGAAGTCGGCGAACGCACCATCAAGAAAGTGCCCCTGCTTCGCGGCCGGACTGTGGTGAACCTGTTCTTTGAATCCAGCACCCGGACCCGCAGCACCTTTGAGCTGGCCGCCAAGCGTCTGTCTGCCGATGTGCTTAACCTTGATATCAGCACCTCGGCCACGTCCAAGGGCGAATCCCTGTCCGACACGCTTCTGAACCTGGAGGCCATGGCCAGCGACATGTTCGTGGTTCGGCATTCCCAGAGTGGCGCGCCGCACTTTATTGCCGAGAGCGTCACCCCGGGCGTGGCCATTATCAACGCCGGTGATGGCCGCCATGCGCACCCGACCCAGGCCATGCTCGACATGCTCACCATTCGCCAGCACAAGGGGCATTTTGAGGGCCTGAAGGTGGCCATTGTGGGTGACGTGCTTCACTCCCGGGTGGCCCGCTCCCAGATTCGTGCCCTGAATGTGCTTGGGGCGGAAGAGGTCCGGGTGATTGCCCCGGGGACCTTGCTGCCCAAGGATGTGGAAAGTCTGGGTTGTAAGGTCGAGTACGATATGACCCGAGGCATGAAGGATCTGGATGTGGTGATCATGTTGCGCCTGCAGAACGAACGGATGGAAGGCGCCCTGCTGCCGAGCGAGCGTGAGTTTTATCGGCTCTATGGCCTGAATCAGGAAAAGCTGGCTCTGGCTCATCCGGCGTGCATTGTGATGCACCCGGGCCCGATCAACCGGGGCGTTGAAATTGAATCGGCGGTGGCCGATGGCCCGCAATCCGTGATTCTCAATCAGGTGACCAACGGCATCGCCATCCGGATGGCGGTCATGTCCATGGCCATGGGTGGCCAGGTGGCCGAGCGCCAGCAGAAACTGAGTGGGAGGGGGCAGGCATGAGCAGTGTTGAAACATCCAGCGGCAACAGCCTGAAAATCACTGGCGGACGTCTGTACGATGGCGAAGGAAATGAGTCTGAAAACATCGCCTTGCTGGTTCGGGATGGCCGGATCGCCGCTATGGGTGAAACGGCCACCAGGGAGCGGGCGGACGAAACCATCAGCGCTGAAGGCTGTGTGATTGCCCCGGGTTTTGTTGATCTTTGCTGCAACCTCCGTGAACCGGGCAATGGCCAGAAAGGCAATATTGCCTCGGAAACCCGGGCAGCGGCCCACGGTGGCTTTACCACCGTCTGTGCCTCTCCGGAAACCTCTCCGGTGAACGATTCCAGTGCCGTTACCCACCTGATTCGTGACGGTGCCGCCAGCCGGTCGCCTATCCGGGTGCTACCCGTAGGTGCGATTACCAGGGGCCTTGAAGGCGACCTGCTCAGCGACATGGCTGGGCTGGCCGCTGCCGGTTGCGTGGCGGTCGGTAATGGCTCCCGGGGTGTGCGCAATGCCCGGATATTGCGCCGGTGCATGGCCTACGCCCAGACCTTCGGTTTAACGGTGATGTTCAGCCCCGAGAACCAGGCCCTGGCGGCGGACGGCTATGCCCACGACGGGCTGGTAACCTCCCGTCTGGGTCTGCTGGGTATTCCGGAAGTGGCGGAAACGGCGGCGGTGATGGAAATGCTGTTGCTGGCAGAGGAAACCGGCGTGCGGTTGCACCTGAGCCAGCTGTCCTGTGCCCGCAGTGTTGAGATGCTCGCGGATGCCCGCCGCCGAGGCATTGCCGTGACGGCCGACGTGGCCATGCACCAGTTGGTGTTCACCGACGACGCCCTGGCCGGATTCGACAGCCGGTTCCATGTGCGTCCGCCACTGCGCAGCGAGAAAGACCGAAAGGCCTTGATTGCAGGAGTCCGAGAGGGCGTCATTGATGCCATCGTGAGCCAGCATCAGCCCCATGACACTGCGGCCAAGCAGGCGCCCATGGCGGCCACCGAACCGGGGCTCTCCAGCATTGAGAGTGTGTTGTCGCTGGGGCTGGAACTGGTGGAAATGAACGAACTGGCTTTGCCTGACCTGGTCCGGGCGCTGACCACCGGTCCCGCCTCCGTGCTTGGCCGAACGGCCCGCCTTGCGGAGGGTGAGCCTGCCGATCTTTGTCTGTTTGATCCGGAAGCGTTCTGGGCACCGGGTCCGCAAACGCTTGTCTCGGTTGGCCGTCATGCGCCGGTAACCGACCGGGAATTGCCTGGCGTGGTCCGGCTCACTCTTGCTGAGGGCCGAAAAGCCTGGCAACAGCCGGCGGGCTGATTTCCGGTCGCCGGTCCAAAATGCGGCAGGGGTTGCGGAACCTCTGTCGACACCATCACAGAATCACCCCCTCTTGCTGAAAAACCCTTGATAGCAGGCACCCGTGCCGACGTATTCTTGTAGCCGTCGTCCTATGGTCGACCAAGGAACGTGTGGCCCGGCCGGTGCCCGACAATAAAAATCAGGAGTCATCCCGTGAAATCAACAAATCTCCCCCAGTGGGTAGCCATGGCGGCTGCCCTGTGTGCCAGTCTGGCGTTGCCCTCGCTGGGTCATGCTCAGGCACAGAACGAGCCTCTTGAGCGCAGCTTCTGCGTCTTCGACCCGGTTGGTGCCAATGGCCCGCTGTTCGCCATCACCAAAACCTTCCAGCCGGCTGCCCTGAATAGTGGCATCAAGCTGGATCTCCGGGCCTACACCGATGAGAAAGTTGCCGCCGAGGACTTCAAGGCAGGGCAGTGCGATGCCGTCCTGCTAACCGGCACCCGGGCCCGGGAGTTCAACAAGTTCACAGGCAGCCTGGAGGCCATGGGTGCTGTGCCCGGTGAAGCGGAAATGCGGCTGCTGTACAACACCCTGAGCCAGCCCAAGGCCCGGCCGTTCCTGATCGACGGCCCCTATGAGGTTGCCGGTGTCTTCCCGGGCGGTGCCATTTATCTGCACACCCGTGACCGCAGTATCGATTCGGTCGAGAAGCTGCAGGGCAAGCGGATCGCTACCCTGGACTATGATCAGGCGTCCGTCCGTATGGTTCGCCACGTAGGCGCATCGGTGGTGGGATCGAACTCGGCCAACTTTGCCGGCAAATTCAATAACGGCAGTGTCGATCTGGCGTACGCACCGGCGGTCGCCTATACCCCGCTTGAGCTCTACAAGGGTGTGCAGCCAAACGGCGCGGTGGTGAAGTACGCTTTGGGTTACATGAATTTCCAGGTGATCATCCGCCGCGACCGTTTCCCCGACTCCGCCGGCCAGATGGTGCGGGAACAGGCGATCAAACGCATTGATGAGGCCTATGAAATCATTGCCCAGGCAGAGGCGGAGATCCCTGAGGATGTCTGGATGATTCTGCCACAGGAAGACACGGCGGAGTATGACAAGATGCTGCGCAAGGTTCGTCTGTCTCTGCTGGAAGACGGGGTTTACGACGAGCGCGCCATCAAGCTGATGAAAGCGATTCGCTGCCGGGTTGATGCCACCCGTTCCGAGTGTGCGTCCGTGGCCGGAACCTGAAATTCGGTCAGAGGGTAAACAGGCCCGCGTCGGCGGGCCTTCGACTGCCTACCGGATCTTGTCTTTCAGTGCCTTGCCGGCCTTGAATCCGACCGTTTTGCTGGCAGGGATGCGAATGGTTTCGCCGGTTTTCGGGTTTCGCCCTTCCCGCGCCTCGCGGCTGCGGATATTGAACGTGCCAAAGCCGGTCAGGGTGGTATCTTCGCCCCGGGAAGCAGCGGCTGAGACCTGGTCGGTAAAGGCGGTGATCACTTCGCTGGCTTTTTCACGGGTCAGGCCTGTGCGGTCGGCAATGGCCGCGGCGAGTTCAGGTTTGCGCATCGGATACTCCTTTTTTGTAGTTCTGCTTTGTAATTCTGCTGTTTGGTCTGGGTCCTGGCCGGAATCACAACGACTCACGGTTGCTTCAATCTATAGTGGCTCGCGGCCTGTTGTGCAAACGATCGGGCGTTGGCGGTGTGTGTAATTTGGCGTCATTTGCGGCATCGGTCGCATAAAAACAGAATCTCGTACGCCATAATGCGTGCCTGATTACACTCTGTAACAAACCGGTTGGTTAGCCGGTGTGACCGGCATCGCATAAGAGTGCATCAGAACAAAACACGCAAAAGGTGAAGAAGGTATGACCCATTTCCGGAATCCATCCCGCAAGGCGCTTTTTACGGCGCGCCGTTTCCGTAACCTGGTGGCAGCCTGTACAGCCAGTGCGATCCTGAGCGGCTGCGGTGCGGTCAATCACATGATGTACAAGACCACCGGGGATGTCATGCAAGGCTTCTCCCGCGATCACACCGTTCCCTTTCTCATGGAGAGCGGTGACCTGGCCATGGGTTGTGCCATGAGTGAGGCGACGGCACCGTTGCTGATGTCTTTCGGCCGGGTGACCAGCGAGCCGGATCAGCTGGCGGTCATGCTCTATCTCTCTGCCGGCGGTTGTGCCGATGAACAGGCGCGGGAACATGAGCTGGCGGCCCTTGCCGCCCTGCACGCCATGAACGGGAATGCCGCAGAAGATGCGATGATCCGTCAGAAGCGGGCCCATGCCCTTGCTGCCCGGCGCTATTTCAAGGGCTGGCAGCACCACAACGCCCATTACGGTGAGCCAGGCAATGGCGAGTGTCCCGATTTTGACGACGACATGGATGAGTTCATCTACATGGCCGGCCTGCTTTCAGGTCTGCAGGCCCTGAACGCCCAGACCCAGTCCACCTCATCCATTGGCGTTCCGGCGAATATCGGTTCGGTCGTGGCCCGGGCCACCGGCTGTCTTGAAAATGACAAGTGGTGGGGCGCACCTATGGCTTTGCGGGCAACCGTATGGGCCATGATCCCCGGCGCCCAGCCGAAGGGTGAAGACGCCTTCGAGCGACTGGAAATTGCGGATGCCCAGGGGGAAGCGGCCGGTGTTCGGCTGCCCCATGTATTTCACGCCATCGCTGCCCTGAACAGGGGTGATGAGGCCATGGTCCGCGAGGTGATCCGGAACCATGCCGAGTCCCTGGAGAGTGCGCCAGCCAACGAGGACTGGCGGTTTGTAGATGCCATGGCAACGGACATGATCGTGGCAGTCTCCGACCGCCTCTGGGTTGAGAACACAGGCCACCGTACACCGCTTGGCCAGCTTGGTACCTTCTGGGATGACAAGCAGGAAGCCGTTGAAACCATGGATCTGGACGATCTGCTGTAACCATTCCATACCCAGAGTGATCAGTTATGTCGAAGCGCGGTTTTCATCGTAGCGGGCTGGAGTGGTTTTCGTCGCTGCCCGCGTGTCTGCTGTTGCTGGCAGTGGTCATCTTCTCCACCAGCAGTGATATCCATAACCAGATGTTGCGCGGAGGTGAGCAGCTGTGGAGCGGGTATTACAAGTTGCGCGTGGATCCGGTTCAGCCAACCTGTGATCCCGATCGGGACATTGAGGCGGCAGTGGCTGCTGAACTGGCCGCGGATGCCCCTGCAGACGACCCGATGGCCGCCTTGCTGGGCGCCGGGGAAAAGGACCCGGCAGACATCCGGCTGGCCATCGAGCGGTCTGTCGCCGACTGCAGGCAGGCCCATCGAAGCTTCGAGAACCTCCGGGACCAGCTGACGCCGGGTGTCACAGCCTACCGGACAGTGGAACTGTTCATTGCCGACCTGATCGCCTTTGGCCTGGAATCCCAGCGTTTCATTCTGGTGATTTTGGTCATGTTGTGCGCGGTGACCGCCACGTTGACCCGCCATCACATCGCCATGCGTGCGATGGAGACCCGGCTGGACCACACGGTATCCCATACGCTGCAAACCATTGCTAACGCCATGTTGCTGGGTTCCAGTGCCATCTTCCGGCAATCCAGCCTGGGCTCGGATACCGCGGTTTCATCGGAAGAACTGCTGCTGCACAATTTCTGGATTATCGGTTTTGCCTGCCTGACCCTGGCCAGCCTGTACCGGCTGTTCCGGGTGCCGGATGATCTGCCCGAAGGCGGCAGCCTGAACAAGGCCTTCCTGGCGGTGCCGCTCTACACCGTTATGACCCTGATTTCCGGTACCTATTTCGCCCTGATCGGGCACGCCTCGGGGATCGGCATCTATCTCGGCAAGATGATGGAACTGTCCGATATGTTCCTGAATGTCGGTCTTTACGTGTGGGTGGGTATGATGCTCAAGCAGACCCGACTTGCCACTCTGGTGTTCAATGTCTTTCGGCCCTGGCGCATGCCGCCGGAGATGCTGGCCGTCGTAGCCGTTCTGGTTGCGGCGGTGCCGACCGCCTACACCGGTGCTTCCGGCATCTTTGTGATTGCGGCCGGGGCGGTGATCTACAGTGAGTTGCGAGCCGCCGGCGCCCGCCGCCATCTGGCACTGGCCGCGACGGCCATGTCCGGTTCGCTGGGGGTGGTCTTGCGGCCCTGCTTGCTGGTGGTTGTGATTGCCTATCTGAACCGGGAAGTGACCACCGACGAGCTGTTCGGCTGGGGCATCTGGGTGTTTGTGCTGACCGCCACCCTATTTGCGGTGGTGGCCCTGACGGTAAACCGCCAGAGCCAGTTCAATCTTGCACCGTCCGCCGAGGCCTTCCCGGCCATGACTCAGGCCCTTTGGCCGCTGATTCCCTATGTGCTGGTGATCACCGGTGTGGTGCTGTTCTACCGTCTTGCCCTGGACGTGAGCATGGACGAGTTCTCCGCACCCAGGCTGTTGCCGGTGATTATGCTCGCAATCCTGGTGTTTGAGCATGTCAGCCTGAAAAACCGCAGGGGCAGGGCATCCGGGGAGATTAATCATCAGGGACTGGAGCGAAGCCTGCGTGGCGCCACCAATGACACAACGGCCGAGATCGGTGCACTGCTCCTGTTACTGGGGCTGTCGGTCAGCATTGGCGGGGTTATCGAGCGCTCCCACATCATGGCGGCCTTCCCGCAGTCCTTCGACAGTGCCTGGTCGGCGATGCTGCTGATGGTGGTCATTCTGGTGGTACTGGGCATGATCATGGACGCCTTCGGCGCCGTGATCCTGGTGACCGCCACGGTTGCGACCATTGCTTACTCCAGTGGCATTCACCCCATTCATTTTTGGATGGTCACTCTGGTGGCGTTTGAACTGGGTTACCTGAGCCCGCCGG
This sequence comes from Marinobacter sp. B-21, assembly GCF_056857895.1. Lineage (NCBI taxonomy): Bacteria > Pseudomonadati > Pseudomonadota > Gammaproteobacteria > Pseudomonadales > Marinobacteraceae > Marinobacter > Marinobacter sp. B-21. The sequence continues at coordinate 16,476 of NZ_JBSXNZ010000083.1, read as the reverse complement.
TGGCCCTGAATCACCTGCTGACCCGGCAGGTGGTGGGCGAGGCAGAGGTGCTGGCCGCGCAGCAGGAACCCGGGACTTTCTATCAGCGCCACGAGCGCATTATCATGCCGCTGATTGTCATGGGCATCTCGTTGTTGTTGGTGGCCTTTGTGCCTTTGATGTTCTACGCGGGGTAACGGCAAAACGTGAACCCGGGGTCAGATGAACGCTTTCATCTGACCCCTCTTTCAGTATTTAGCCTCAGCTCAGCTTGGGGCCAGCGTCTACAATCGCCTCTGCCACATCGAACTTCTTGAAGTTCTCCACGAACTGGGCAATCAGCTCCTGGGCCTTGCCGTCGTAGTAGTCCGGGCTTACCCAGGTATTGCGCGGGTTCAGCAGCTTGGTATCCACGCCGGGTACGCGTTTCGGAACGTCCAGATTCAGGGTGGGCAGGTGCTCGGTTGCCACATCGTCAAGATCACCGTTCTGGATCGCGGCGATGATGGCGCGGGTCGTCGGGATGCTGAAACGCTCGCCTTCACCGTAGGGACCACCGGTCCAGCCTGTATTGACCAGGAAGACCTTGCTGCCAAACTCGTCCATGCGCTTCATCAGCAGTTCTGCGTAAACGCCGGCCGGGCGCGGGAAGAACGGTGCGCCGAAGCAGGTGGAGAAGGTGGACTTCAGCTTGGAGGAAGATCCCATCTCGGTGGAGCCGACCAGCGCGGTATAGCCGCTCAGGAAGTGATAGGCGGCACCTTCACGGCTCAGGATGGACACGGGCGGCAGTACGCCGGTCATGTCACAGGTCAGGAACACAATGTGCGAGGGTTCACCGGCACGGTTCTCGATCACCCGTTTCTCGACGTGCTCGAGCGGGTAAGCGCAACGGGAGTTTTCGGTAAGAGAAACGTCGGTGTAATCCGGTTCGCGGGTCTCCGGGTCGATCATCACGTTTTCGACGATGGCACCAAAACGGATGGCGTTCCAGATGATCGGTTCGTTCTTCTGGGAGAGGTCGATGCACTTGGCGTAGCAGCCGCCCTCAATATTGAATACGGTGCCAGGGCCCCAGCCATGCTCGTCATCGCCGATCAGGAAACGGTGCGGGTCAGCAGACAGGGTGGTCTTGCCAGTGCCGGACAGGCCGAAGAACAGGCAGGTTTCGCCGTCCTCGCCCACGTTGGCGGAGCAGTGCATCGGCAGCACGTCTTTTTCCGGCAGCAGGAAGTTCTGCACGGAGAACATGGCTTTTTTCATTTCGCCGGCGTAGTGCATGCCTGCCAGCAAAACCTTGCGCCTGGCAAAGTTGATCATGACGCAGCCGTCACTGTTGGTGCCGTCCCGCTCGGGCACGCACTCGAAGTTGGCGGCGTTCAGGATCTGCCATTCCTGCTTGTCGGCCGGGTTGTAACTGTCCGGGCGGATAAACAGGTTGCGGCCGAACAGGTTCTGCCAGGCGGTTTCGGTGGTCATTTTCACCGGCAGATAGTGCTCGGGGTCGGAGCCGACGTGAACGTGGGATATAAAACGGTCTTTTTCGGCAATGTAGGCTTCAACACGGTCCCAGAGTGCGTCGAATTTTTCAGCGTCAAACGGACGGTTGATCGGACCCCAATGGATGTCGTCAGAGGTGCTTGGCTCCTCGATAATGTAACGGTCCATGGGAGACCGGCCTGTGCGATCACCGGTTGTTACCACCAGTGACCCGTTGGAAGCCAGCTGGCCTTCGTCACGTGCCAGTGCCACCTCGACCAGTCGTGCTGTACTCAGATCATGATAAGTGTTGCTCACTTCGACCTCGCCCTCGGGATGTCTTAGTGATTGCTCAGGCTGCCCCCAAAATTGACGGAAATCTGAACAATCGGGTCAATTCAGGCGCGCTATTATGCCAGACACGCCGGTAAAAAACGACTGCCCGGGAAGCCTTGCTATCAGTGGCTTCCCGGCGAATCAGAAGAGCTGTTAGTGTAGCGTATGACCGGTGAAAAGATGATCGATATCATTTCTATCGAAACGATAGTGAGCATGACAGAACTGGCAATCCATATCGATGGTGCCCTGTTCATCCAGAATGCTGTAGCACTCTTCACTGCCAATGGCCTCCAGTGCACCGAGGGTTCGTTCCCTGGAGCAACTGCAACGGAAGGCGACCGGTTCGGCATCGAACAGGCGCACGGTCTCCTCGTGGAACAGGCGGTGCAGGAGCGTTTCACTGTCCAGTTCCAGTAGCTCGGAGGCCTCTACCGTCCGGGCGAGATGGTTGACCCGGTCCCAAAGGTCGTCGTCCTCTTCGGTGGCGCCCGGCAGGCGCTGAAGCATCAGGCCGGCGGCGGCATTTTCATCGGCAAACAGGAACAGGCTGGTGGGAATCTGTTCCGAGCGCTCGAAATAGTCTTCCAGGCAGCCGCCGAGGGTGCCCTGTTCCCGTGGCACCACACCCTGATAACGGTTGCCCTTGTTCGGAGTAATGGTGATGGCCATACGGCCCTCGCCTAACAGGTCGTGGAAGCTGTCCTCGCTGACGGCGTGTTCGTCAAAGCGTGCCAGCCCCCGGATGTAGCGGTCATGGCTGCATTCTGCCATCAGTGTGCGCAGAGGCCCTTCCCCCTGGGCCTGGATCGACAGGGTGCCCTCGAACTTCAGGGTGCTGCTCATCAGAATGCTGGCAGCCAGGGCTTCGCCCATCAGGCCTCTTACGGTGTCCGGGTAAGGCGCCTGGCTGCCGATTTCGCGAAAGCTTTCTCCCAGCTGTACCCAGGCTCCCCGCACCTGACTGTGCTCGAAGATAAAACGCTGGAACTGGTCGCGGGATGCCATTATGTGTCTCCTGAAAACTGAATGCCGGTCTTGGCAGTGATGATCCCGACATACGTGCGGGGGTGCATGAATGGGCTCAGATGCGGTTTTGCTCGCGGAAGCGCTGAATATCCCGGCGGTCCTTTTTGGAAGGACGCCTGGCCGGAGGAAGCTGCGCTGCCTGCATGGTTTTACGCTGCCAGGCCATTTCCTCGCGTTTTTTTACGCTGTCTTCGGTTTCGTGGTAAAGCTTCTGGGCTTCCGGTGCACCGCGGCGCCGGTCGCTGATGTCATCAACAATGACCACCTTTTCCTGCCAGCCCAGGCGCAGGGTCAGTTTGGCACCGGTCTCCACCAGCCTTCCGGGCTTGCAGCGCTGGCTGTTGTAGTGAACCTTGCCGCCCTCAATCGCTTCCTTGGCCAGGGATCGGGTCTTGTAGAAGCGCGCAGCCCAGAGCCATTTGTCGAGCCTTACGTGTAGGTCGTCAGGGGTTGATGCCGTCATATCTCCTCACCTGATGGGCTTGTAACCTGATTATAACCCTGTCATCGGCCGGATGGCAGGGGTGAGCGCTTTCGCAGGGCCGGAAGGATTTCGTCAAAGTGGTGAATGCAGGGTATTTCCGGGTGCCGGGCCCGGGCCTGTTGCTGGCTGTCTGGTGCCAGTACCGCAAGGCATTGCGCAATGCCCGCACTTCGAGCGCTCTCCAGCACCGGAAAGCTGTCGTCCACCATCAGGGTGGTTTCGGCCCGGTAAGGCGCCAGCCCCTGAAGATCCTGCCAGAATTCGGGGTCTTCCTTGGGTTTGCCAAGCTGGTGGCTGGAAACAATGTCATCGACCCGCGCTTCAAGACCGGTACGCCGGAGTTTCAGGGCCAGGGGGGCCGGGTGGCAGTTGGTGACAATGACCGAGCGAAGGCCGGATGCCCGAAGGGCGTCAAGAAAATCGGTCACGTGGGGCCGGTAACCGATCCGGTCGCCGACTTCCGCTTTCAGGCCGGTGATGTCGAGGGAAAGCCGTTCACTCCAGTAGTCGGTGCAATACCAGTTCAGGGAGCCGCGTTCGGCCATGATCATCGGGATCAGCCGGTCCTTGGCCTCCTGAGGGTGGAGGTCATAGTGCTCGGCATAGCGTGCGGGCAGATGCTCGAGCCAGAAGTGGTTATCAAAATGCAGATCCAGCAGTGTTCCGTCCATATCAAGGAACACCGTTTCGAGGGAAGACCAGTCAACCATATACAAAAACAGCCTGAAAATTTTTCTTCAGGCTGCCGGAGATCGCTCGCCGGGGCAAGCCGTGATAGTACGGAGGCTGTCCCGCTGGGTCCGGATCAGTTGTCGGTCTGTTTAACCGTTTCCGGCTTGCGGCCGGTACGGGTGCAGCCGAGACAGCGTACAAAGGTGGCTCGCGCCGGGCCCATTACCAGCACTTCACCGGCTTCATCTGCGTTACCGCCCAGCAGGGAGAAGGGCAGTGATACGAGGTATACGGCGCTGCCCACGATGGTGGTTGCCAGCAGGGCCGGGCGAACAAAAATGGCGTCGCCGGTCATCGCTAACGCTGACGGGGTTTCATCCACAGCCTGAGCGTGTCCGAGGGATGAAAATACCAACAGGCAGGCCGCCACAGTGGCCACCAGGGTGCGGGAAATCTTGCGGGTCATCGTACTGTCTCCTGAGCTTTTTTGGCCCTTGTAGGTGCTGTCTCCAGAGAAAATGGCACCAGAATCGCATCGAGTGGATACAATCCTAATTGTAAACCGTGGGCGTTAATCCTCTGTTAACTATGAATCATATTTGCGCATTTTCAAACGATTTTCCGTTGCGGAATGTGCATTTTCGTTAGCGTTCAGTGCTGGCAGCGGGGGCAGTAAACCGTGGCACGGTTGTTCATGCGAATTTCTTTTAGCGGGGTTTCGCATTTCTTGCAGGGTTCTCCGCCACGGCCATACACCAGAAGAGACTGGGCGAAGTAGCCGGGTTTGCCGTCGCTGTTGACGAAATCTCTCAGGGTGGTGCCGCCCATCAGGATGGCTGCGCTGAGGGTCTCCCGAATGGCCTCAGCCAGCCGGTGATAGCGGTCCCGGCTGATGCGACCCGCCTTGCGCCGGGGGTGTATGCCCGATTTGAACAGGGCTTCATTGGCGTAGATGTTGCCAACGCCCACCACCACATGATTGTCCATGATGAAGGACTTCACTGGGGTGTTTTTGCCTCGGGAACGCCGGAACAGCATCGCACCGTTGAATTCCGGCGCCAGAGGTTCAGGTCCAAGGTGGCTGATCAGCGGGTGATCTGTGACGGAGTCGGCCCAGAGCCAGCAGCCAAAGCGCCGGGGATCGTTGAACCGCAGAATGACACCGGATTGTAGTGCCAAGTCAATATGGTCATGGGCCATAGGTGGTGTGTCATCAGTAATGATCCGGAGGCTGCCGGACATGCCCAGGTGAACAATCACCGTTCCCTGGTCCACATTAAGGAACAAATATTTCGCACGCCGGTCTATACTTCTTATCATCTGCCCCCTGAGTCTCTCGCCCAGATCCGCTGGAACGGGCCATCGCAGGCCGCTGTTTCGTACAGTAACGCCAACAATGGTCTGGCCTTCGCAATGGGGCGCAATACCGCGGCGGGTGGTTTCGACTTCAGGCAGTTCGGGCAAAGGGGAGTCTCCACAGGAAAAGGAATAAGTGTAATCAGTAACAATTTTGCAGCCAAATGCTGTTGTTGTGGCTTACAGCTGTACGCTAAAGTGATGAAGTTGGCCTTGCGCCAGGGATTATGATTTTGAGGGTTTGCTATGTGGTTTAATGGTCTTCTTGACCTGTCGGTGATGCAGCTCATTCTGGTTACGCTCGGAATGACCCATGTCACGATTGTCAGTGTAACGCTCTACCTGCATCGCCATTCGGCGCACAATTCGCTGGATCTGCATCCGGCTCTGAAACACTTTTTCCGGTTCTGGCTGTGGCTGACCACGGCCCAGAACACCAAGGAGTGGACCGCTATTCACCGGAAGCACCACGCCAAATGCGAAACTGAGGAAGATCCTCACAGCCCGGTGGTGCTGGGTATCCGCAAGGTACTGTTCCAGGGCGCCGAACTTTATGCCGATTCGGCAACGGCTGAGACCCTTGAGCGCTACGGCCAGCGCACCCCGGAGGACTGGGTCGAGCGCAACGTCTACAGCCGGCACAGGACGCTGGGCATTACCCTGATGGCGATCATCAATCTGGCGCTGTTCGGTGTTCACGGAATCTGGATCTGGGCGGTGCAAATGATGTGGATCCCGGTATGGGCCGCTGGCGTGGTGAACGGTATCGGCCACTGGATGGGTTACCGCAATTATGAATGTGCCGATAACGCCCGCAACATCTCGCCCCTGGGGCTGCTGATCGGTGGCGAAGAGCTGCACAATAACCATCACACTTACCCGAACTCCTCCAAGCTATCCCGTCGCTGGTTCGAAGTGGACATTGGCTGGGGCTACATCCGGCTGTTCCAGTTGTTCGGACTGGCGAAGCCGAAAGGGTTCCGCCCGATTGCCCATCATGTGCCCGGCAAGATCGATGTTGACGTGGAAACCGTTCAGGCTATTGCCAATAACCGGTTTGATATCATGCGTCAGTACCGCAAGCGGGTGATGGAGCCCGTGCTGCGCCAGCAGAAGGCGCTTATGGACGATGAAATCCGTCCCCGGTACCGGAAGCTCAAACGGCTGCTGTCTCGTGAAGTCACACTGATTCAGCCGACAGAAAAGGAGACCCTGGAGTCCGTATTGGCGCGAAATCCGGTGCTGCGTCAGATCTATGAGAAAAGTCATGAGCTGCAAGCACTCTGGCGCCAGCGTGGTCTCAAACCCCAGGACAAGCTCAACGCTCTGATGGAGTGGTGTCGGGAAGCGGAAGCCAGTGGTATTCGCTACCTGGAAGAGTTTGCCGAGCACCTTAGGGCTTATTCTCTGCGGCCTTCTGCCGGAGTTTGATAGGCGACTGAATATGGGGTCAGATGAACGCTTTCATCTGACCCCGTCTTTACCCTTTGTCATTCCGCCTCAGCCATCACCCGAAACAGGGAATAGGTCACCTGGCCAGCGCTTTTCTGGCGATGCAGCTGCCAGGTGCCTGGCACGGCAGGGGTCGGGATCTCGCTTTCGTGTTCCACGTAAACCCAGCCCCCGGGCCTGATCCATTCCTGTTGGTCAAGGAGTGGAAACAGTCTTCCCAGCCAGCCCTGACGGAATGGTGGATCCATGAACACAATGTCAAACGGTGGGCGGTTCCTCTGTTTCAGGTAGCTTTCAACGTCGGCACAGATCACTTCACCGCCGTTGGATTTCAACAGCCTTAGATTGTCTCTTAATGCCGTGGCCAATGCCGGGGTGTGGTCCACGAGGGTGACCGTGGCAGCGCCCCGGGAAAGTGCCTCCAGTCCCAATGCGCCCGAGCCGGCAAACAGATCCAGACAGCTACTGCCGGCAAGGTGAAAGGTGAGCCAGTTGAACAGGGTTTCCCTGGCGCGGGCCGGTGTCGGGCGGACGCCGCCGGCGTCCGGAAAGCGCAGTTTCCGACTGCGCCAGTCGCCGCCTATGATGCGCAGCTCGCCGGTACCAACCTCTTTCCGGGATGAGGAAGCACCCGGCCGGGGTTTTGGTTTTCCTGGCTGGCTCCGGTTTGCGGGGTTTCGGCGCGCCATGTTTGCAGCTCCAGAGGCGGGTCTGATTCGGAATATCCGGTGCATGGTAACGGAAAGCGGGCCCGGCGTGATAATCCGCGTAGTCCTCACTTCACCGGGACAGTCTGCTAGAATGTCGGCTTTAATTTGTCCCGCCCATTCAGACTGATGGTATGACTTTATGACGGCAGAGTGGATTTCAATCGGCCTTCTGGCCCTTCTTGTGCTCGTATTTGTTCTGGATATCGCCGGCAACCGAAGCCGCGCACCACGGCCCAGGCCGGTTCCGCAACGTAAGCCGGAGGTCGCGAAGGGTCCGGCGCCTGCACCCGGGCCAGAATCATCCGAGAGCGAAGCACCGCCCGCCATCGTACCGCCGTCTCAGGCGGAACCGGAGCCCGAGGCAGCCCCCGAACCGGAGCGCATTCCGGAACCTGAGCCCCAGGTCAGTGTGTTTGAGCGCATCCGGCAGGGCCTGGGCAAAACCCGGGCGAATCTGACCGGTGGCTTGTCGGATATCTTCTCGCTGAGCAAGAAAATTGACGAGGATCTGCTGGAGGAAATCGAAACCACACTCCTGATGGCAGACGTGGGCGTTACCGCCACCTCCGAGATTATCGAATCTCTGACCGACAAGCTTGAGCGTAATCAGCTCAAGGATGGCGAGGCGCTTCGCAAGGCCCTGAGGGATGAGCTGAACGGTCTGCTGAAAGATGTCACCAAGCCCCTGGAGGTGGATGCCGGCAAGGCGCCCTATGTGATCCTGATGGTGGGTGTTAACGGGGTGGGTAAAACCACGACCATTGGTAAGCTCACCAAAAAATTCCTGAATGAGGGCAAGTCGGTGATGCTGGCGGCAGGTGATACCTTTCGCGCCGCCGCCGTTGAGCAGCTTCAGGTTTGGGGTGAGCGGAATAACGTGCCGGTGGTGGCGCAACACACCGGCGCTGACAGTGCATCGGTCATCTTTGATGCGATCCAGTCTGCCAAGTCCCGGGGCGTGGACGTGGTGATTGCGGATACCGCGGGCCGGCTGCAGAACAAGGATAACCTCATGAGCGAGCTTGAGAAGGTTGTCCGGGTGATGAAAAAGCTGGACGAATCCGCGCCCCATGAGGTGATGTTGGTGCTGGATGCAGGCACCGGCCAGAATGCCCTGAGCCAGGCCCAGGTTTTCCAGCAGGCGGTCGGCGTGAGCGGCATTACGTTAACGAAACTGGACGGTACCGCCAAAGGCGGTATTGTGTTTGCCATTGCCCGTCAGTTGCAGTTGCCCATCCGCTTTATCGGTGTTGGTGAGCAGGTGGACGACCTGCGCAGTTTCGATGCCGAAACCTTTGTGGGTGCACTGTTTGACGAATAGCCCGGAGTTAAGTCCAGCGGTAGCCGCCCATGATTGAGTTCCGTCAGGTCACCAAGCGATACGACAGTGATCACACCGCCCTGCGCCAGGTCAATTTTGGCCTGGAGCGTGGTGAGCTGGCGTTTCTCACCGGCCACTCCGGTGCCGGTAAAAGTACCCTGCTGAAACTCATCATGGTGATGGAGCGCCCCAGTGCCGGCGAGGTTATTGTGGGCGGGCAAGTGCTGAACCGTTTACCCCGTCGCCAGATTCCCTACATTCGCCGTCACATCGGAGTGGTATTTCAGAACCATCAGCTGCTGTTTGACCGTACGGTCTTTGACAACGTGGCCATGCCTCTGGAGGTTATGGGGGCATCCCCGAGGGATACCGGGCGCCGGGTTCGGGCCGCCCTGGACAAGGTGGGGTTGCTGAACAAGGAAAAAATGAACCCGGTGCAGCTTTCCGGTGGTGAGCAGCAGCGCGTGGGTATTGCCCGGGCTGTGGTTAACAAACCCCCGGTCCTGCTGGCGGATGAGCCGACGGGTAACCTTGATCCGGCGCTGTCTGCCGACATCATGAACCTCTTTGGTCAGTTCAGCCAGGTGGGTGTTACCGTGCTGATCGCGACCCACGACACTGCCCTGATCAACAAAATGGGGCGGCGGACCCTGACGCTTGATCACGGTCGCCTGACAGCGGGTGGCGCGCCAATGGCAGGGGGTGTGAGTGGCTACTGACCCCCGACGAAGGCCGGAGCAGACCCGTGGCGCAAACAGGGTCCGCTCGGCATGGCGCGAGCAGGTGGAAAGCTACCTGACCCACCACCGCAAGGTGGCCCGCGACAGCGCCCGGCGTCTGGGGCGCACCCCGGTTGCCAGCCTGATGACCTGGACAGTGATGGGGGTGGCGCTGGCGCTGCCGGTCGCGTTGCTATTATTGCTGACCAGTCTTCAGGGTGTGAGTGCTGGCTGGGAGAACAGTGCGCGGGTGACCGCCTATATCGACCTGGAGGTGCCCCTGGAACAGGCTCGCGAGCTCCGTGATGAGATGGCGGCGGACGGCCGGATCGCCAGTGTCGAACTGGTGGACCGCGATCAGGCGCTGAAGGAGTTCCGGGCATCGTCCGGGCTTGAAGATACCCTGGATTACCTGGAAGAAAATCCCTTGCCGCACACCCTGCTGGTGACGCCCGAGGAAGGTGCCCGCTCTGCGGAAGGTGTGGAAGCTCTGGTCCGGTTTATGGAGGGGATGGAAGGCGTCGAGCGGGTTCAGGTGGACCTGGGCTGGTTGCAGCGCCTGAATGCCATGACCGACCTGTTGGCCCGGGCTGTCTGGGCGCTGGCTATCCTGCTGGCGGCTGCGGTGGTGCTGGTGATAGGGAATACTGTGCGACTGTCGATCGAGAGCCGGCGGGATGAAATCCTCGTCGCCAAGCTGGTGGGCGGCACTGACAGCTTCGTTCGCAGGCCCTTTCTCTATACCGGCGCCTGGTTCGGTTTGGGTGGTGGGGTGGTAGCACTGATATTGTTGCAGCTCTCCTTATGGTGGCTCAGTGGGCCCATAGAGCGGCTGGCAGGCCTGTACCGGAGTGATTTCTCGCTCAACGGACTGAACTTTGATGGTGCGCTGGCGTTGATTATTGTAGCAATGCTGCTAGGCTGGCTTGGCGCCTGGGTCGCGGTGAAACGTCATTTGGATGACATGGAGCCGGGCGATATTACCGGGGGTTAATGATCCGGATAGCGGGAAAACCGTATTGTGGAGACAGCTTCCGCTGACGTAGTGTCGAGGACAGCATATTCAGGGTGGATTTTCCAGATAGTTGATTCATAACGTTTTACTGGGGAGTCCGGGAACTTTTAAGGTTCTTGGCGGTCTAACGTGCAGTTGGTATATTTAAGGATCGTCGGGTTCGGAGGTTAAGGCATGGGTACGAGTTTACAGCTGGTTGACAGACTGGTTCCGGGCGCAAATCTCGAGTCGTACATTCAGGCTGCGAGTCGCATTCCGGTGCTCACAGCGGATGAAGAGCGGGAGCTGGCCGAGCGGCTCCATTATGAGGGCGACGTGGACGCAGCCCGTTATCTGGTTATGTCACACCTGCGTTTCGTGATCCACATTGCCCGGAGCTATTCTGGTTATGGCCTGGCGCAGGCAGACCTGATCCAGGAAGGTAACGTTGGCCTGATGAAGGCAGTCAAGCGCTTTAACCCTGAGTATGGGGTTCGGCTGGTGTCTTTTGCCGTGCACTGGATCAAGGCCGAGATTCACGAGTTCATTCTGCGTAACTGGCGTATTGTGAAAGTGGCCACTACCAAGGCCCAGCGCAAGCTGTTCTTCAATCTGCGCAGCCAGAAGAAGAAGCTGGCCTGGCTCAGTCACGATGAGCTGAACGCGGTGGCGGAAGATCTGGGTGTTGCGCCCAAGGTTGTTCGGGAAATGGAAGGCCGGCTAGCCTCCCATGACACGGCGTTCGATGGTCCGATGGACGATGACGAGGACAACGCCTATCAGGCGCCGGCGTATTATCTGGAAGATACCCGTAGCAATCCGGCCACCCAGTTGGAGAACTCCGACTGGTCAGAGGATTCCAATGGCCGCCTGATGGAGGCTCTGGAGCAGCTGGATGAGCGTAGCCAGGACATCCTGCGCGAGCGCTGGTTGTCTGAAAGCAAGTCGACGTTGCATGAGCTGGCTGATAAGTATGGCGTGTCTGCGGAGCGGATTCGGCAGCTTGAGAAGAATGCGATGAAGAAGATCCGCGTGCAGATGTCTGAGGCTGCCTGATTTATCGGCCAGGCTTTCTGGGCTGCGCAATTAAGAACGCCACCACCGGTTCCGGTTGGTGGCGTTTTTGTTTGTATAATCGGAAATTATAACTTGGGGGCAGAAGCGATTGGGTGGGCCTTTCCAAAACACGCTGTGAATACGTCCCTGTACGCTCGGCTCCGCCATTCATGGCTCCGCACGGTTTTGGAAAGGCCCACCCAATCCCTTCTCGAACTTCTGGTGTTAAGGCCTGAAAAATGACTACAAATCGTCTTCATATTGCCTTTCTGGGTATCGGCCTGATGGGCGCGCCGATGACCCGAAATCTTCTGAATGCGGGTTTCCCGATGACTTTGTGGAACCGGACTGCCAGCAAGTGTGAGCCGTTCGCCTCGGAGGCATCGATTGCCGAGTCTCCGGCAGAGGCGGTTGCCAGTGCCGATGTGGTGATCACCATGCTGGAGAACAGTGATGTGGTGGAGCAGGTGCTGGTGGTACAAGGGGCGATTGATGCCCTGAAGCCGGGTGCGCTGGTGATCGATATGAGCTCTGTTCAGCCGTCTGTGGCCCGGCGTCATGGCGAGCTGGCCGCGGAGCGCAATGCTGGTTATGTGGACGCGCCGGTATCCGGGGGCACGGTGGGTGCCGCTGAGGCCCGCCTGAGCATTATGGCCGGTGGCTCGGAGGCGGATGTGGACCGGGCCCGGCTGGTGTTTGATGCGCTTGGCAAGTGTACGAGGATTGGTCCGGTGGGATCCGGGCAGCTGGCGAAGCTGGCCAACCAGGCGGTTGTGGGGATTACCATCGGTGCGGTGTCTGAGGCGTTGTTGCTCGCTGCGAAGGGCGGGGCGGATCCAGCAGCGGTTCGGGAAGCCTTGTTGGGCGGCTTTGCTGGTAGCCGGATTCTGGAATTGCACGGTCAGCGGATGATTGACCGTGATTTCGCGCCCGGCGCTCCGGCCCGTATTCAGCTCAAGGACATGCGCATGATTCTGGATGAGGCTCGCGCGGAAGGTTTAACCCTGCCGCTGGCCCAGCAGACCCATAATGAATATCTGTCGCTGGTGGCCAATGGTCACAGTGAGGTTGACCACAGCGGTCTGCTGCTTGAGCTGGAGCACCTGAATGGTGCTCTGCTTGGCGCTCTTGGCCGCCGCCCCAAGGAGTAACGACGCCATGCCCCGTTTTGCTGCCAATCTGTCCATGTTGTTCACAGAAGTCGATTTTCCCGAGCGTTTTGCCATGGCCCGGGCTGCGGGATTTGAGGGAGTGGAGTATCTGTTCCCCTATGCCTACCCGAAAGACATGCTCAGTCAGATGTTGAACGACAATCAGCTGACGCAGGTGCTGTTCAATCTGCCGCCGGGTGACTGGGAGGCTGGTGAGCGGGGCATTGCCTGCCTGCCAGACCGGGTGGATGAGTTCAAAGCTGGTGTGACTCAGGCAATCGTGTATGCCCGGGCGCTGGGTTGCAGGCAGTTGAATTGCCTGGCAGGGCTGAAGCCGGCCGATCTGCCCGAGGATATCGCATGGCAGACCCTGGTGGACAACGTGGCCTGGGCGGCCGGAAAGCTGGCAGAGGACAACATCACCCTGTGCCTGGAAGCCATTAACTCACGGGTGGATATGCCGGATTTCTTTCTGGACACCTCCGGCAAGGTGCTTGCAGTGATTGAGGAGGTGGACGCAGACAACGTTCGCCTGCAGTATGACCTTTACCATATGCAGATCATGGAGGGGGATCTGGTGCGCTCGATGGAGTGTCTGCTGCCCTGGATTGGCCACATTCAGTTTGCCGATAATCCGGGGCGTCATGAACCGGGCACCGGGGAGATTAACTTTTCGAATGTTTTTGCGGCCATCGACAGCATGGACTATGAAGGTTGGGTAAGTGCCGAGTATCGGCCCTCAGGCGCCACGGGCGACAGTCTGGGCTGGTTTAAAGGTAAGGGTTGACCGTCGCCATAGGCGACACCCTCTTACAAGATGGTAACTGGCCGGCTTACCAAGTTCTTCGTACCCTTGTGGTCAATGAAATGTGGTCAATGAAATCGTGGTCAATGTAATCCGCTATCGGGAGGAGAGCCGGTGAAAGCGCTGGTAATCGAAGACGATCAGGACGTAGCAAATTATCTTGTCAAAGGGCTGAAGGAATCCGACTTCGTGGTGGATCATGCGGCCGACGGCAAGGAAGGCATGATGATGGCGGCCAGTGAGGACTACGACATCATGATTGTGGACCGCATGCTGCCGGGGATGGACGGGCTGTCTATCATCAAGACCGTCCGGGCCACCGGAAACCAGGTGCCGGTTCTGATTCTGAGCGCCCTGGGCGATGTGGACGACCGTGTTGAGGGTCTGCGGGGCGGCGGTGATGACTACCTGACCAAGCCGTTTTCCTTCACCGAGTTGTTGGCCCGCATCGAATCCCTGATCCGACGCAATCGGCAGACGGCGGAAACCGAAACCGTATTGCGGGTGGCCGATCTAGAGATGGATCTGCTGGCCCGGACCGTCAAGCGGGCAGGCCAGAACATTGATGTTCAGCCCCGCGAATTCCGGTTGCTGGAATATCTGATGCGCAACGCCGGCCAGGTGGTCACCCGGACCATGCTGCTGGAGAAAGTCTGGGACTATCACTTCGATCCCCAGACCAACGTCATAGACGTGCATATCAGCCGGCTGCGAGCCAAGATCGACAAGGAATTCGATACCCCCTTACTGCAAACCATCCGGGGTGCAGGGTACATGTTACGTGAAACTGCTTAGCCAGCTCAGGACCTCGTCTTTTCAGTTAGCCCTGCTGTACATGGTGGTGTTTGCCACCTCGGTATTTCTGTTACTGGCCTTTATCTATTGGCGTACAGCGGGCTTCATGACCGCCCAGACCGACGAAACCATTGAAGCGGAAATCGCCGGTCTGGCGGAGCAGTACCGGGGCCGTGGGGTAAACGGCCTGATCACCATTATTCGCGAGCGGGTTGCCCGCGATCCCAATGCCAAATCCATTTACCTGCTGACCACAGACGACTTCCTGAAGTTGGCCGGAAATATCGAGACCTGGCCGGAAGGCAGCCGTTCCGAGAGCGGCTGGATCAACTTCACCCTGAACGAATCGGTTGGCTGGACCGGGCCTGAACGGCTGGCCCGCGCCCGCATCTTCGAGGTGCAGGGTGGTCTGCGACTGCTCGTGGGGCGGGATGTGGACGAGCTCACCAATCTGAAGCGGGTGATTGAAACCGCCATCAACTGGGGGATGGGGATCACTCTGGGGCTCGCCCTGCTGGGCGGCTTTTTGATGAGCCGGAGCACCACCCGCCGCATTGAGATCATCAACAACACCTCCCGCCGGATCATGAATGGCCACCTGTCCCTGAGAATTCCTACCCGTGGAACGGACGACGATTTTGACCAGCTGGCGGAAAACCTTAACCAGATGCTGGACCGCATTGTTTATCTGATGGAAGGTATCCGGCACGTTTCCGACAGCATTGCCCATGACCTTCGCACCCCCCTGACCCGCCTGCGGAACCAGCTTGAAAATACCCTGATGTCGGTAGATAACGATGAAGCGAGGGAACAGGCCGGCCGCGCCGTGGCCGAGGCCGATCAGTTGCTGGCAACCTTCAACGCCTTGCTGCGGATTGCCCGGCTTGAAACCCGGGGCAATGCGGCTGATATGAAACCGGTATCGCTGGATGAACTGGTTACCGACGCCTGCGAACTCTATGAGGCGTTGTCGGAGGATAAAGACCAGTCCTTTGAGCAGTCCCTGGAAAGCGGCGTGATGATCGAAGGTGACCGGGATCTGCTGTTCCAGATGGTAAGTAACCTGATCGATAACGCGATCAAATACACTCCGGAACACGGGGTTATTGGTGTTGCCGTTCGAAAGGAAGGTGCCGAGGCGATCTTCGAGGTTCGGGACAGTGGTATTGGTATTCCCGACGCCGAGAAAGATCAGGTGTTCCAGCGCTTCTATCGTGTTGGCAAGAGCCGCTCATTGCCAGGCAACGGCCTGGGGCTGAGCCTGGTGAGCGCGGTTGCGGAAATCCACCAGGGCCGAATTGTTCTGAGCGATACCCACCCGGGGGATACTCCGCCCGGACTGACTGTGACCGTCCGGATGCCTGCCTTTACCGAGGCCCGGAAACGGATCCGGGCAGCGCAGGCAGAACAGCCAGCGGACTCAGCGGGAGCGGAAGCCCGAATCGCAACAGAATCCACTGGCGCAGAAACTCACTGACTGGCGCGGAACCGGTTAATCCTCGACAGTACCGGGCTTACCAGGGCATCTGTGCGGCATTCAATCTGGTGGGTGATCTTTTCAACCTGTGAACGGCGGCGATTCACCCGCACCTGAATACTGTCCCACTCCCCCTCCAGATGCTTCTGCTCGGCCATCAGAAAGGCCGCAATGTTATGGCGGTTCACCTTGCCGGTGATGCCGAACTGGTCCAGCCTATAACCCACGGCGTCTACGCCATTAAGCGCCATATTCAACAATTTTTGAGTATTCATGTCGGTATCTCCGTCACTGGAACCTGTAAAAAGTTATTTTGCAAAGTTATGCCTTGCCCCTAGAGTGTGCAACCTAATTCCCGGGGGAGAGGGTCGGCCATTTCCCTGACCAAAAGGTAATTCCTCGGCCACGCCGGTGTAATGCTCGCTGTGCATAATAGACACTGTAGCTTTGGAAGCATGCACGAATTGTTGCTTGCTTCTCCCTCCAGCACAGCGCTAGCCTTACCCCGTTTTTACGGGGTTTTTTTAGTGCGCCCGGCATGGGCGCACTCCTGGAGGTGCAAGTCCTCCCGTAAGCTGGCCACAGCGAACGAAGTGAAGCGCAACTGCGGAAGGGCGACCAACTGTGGAGAGGAAGCGTGGAGCGTAAACCGTGAGCCGAT
>NZ_JBSXNZ010000082.1:0-4558 GCF_056857895.1 Marinobacter sp. B-21 | reverse complement strand
CGATGGACACCCTTGCCGTCCGGCTAGTGGTTCCCCTTACCGGGCCCACAGGGGACTTGCACCCCCAAGTCATCCGGCCAGCACCACCTGTACCGGAACAGCGCCCGTCAAGGCGCTACGCGCCATGCCTGGCGCACCAATGAAAAGGGCGTCCGGCGGCCACCGGCCGCGTACTACAGCGACTGTTATAACCGGCGCTGCCAATAACCCGGCTGGCGGCTTTGGTGCATAACTGCAACTACATGGCAAGTTGAAGTGGAAGGCGTGTAGACAACGGCGTAGGGAAATTTTGTCAGCAGAAATCTGCGGGTTCGCTTGCCGAATTTGGGCCACGTTTCTGGCAGTGACCGTATCGATTCATAGGCAGCCTCCAGCTCTCCGATGAAATCTTCTCCAAGGCCAGCCGCCTGCTGCTCATACCATGAGTACGCTTCCTGGACTTCTTGATAAATCGAAGGATGAAAATTCAGTTCAGCCATTAAGGAGAGCGCTTGAGCTGGTTTTTAATTTCATCCCACGACACAGCCTGGACATTGCCAGCTTCGAGTTCATCAATTCGCTGCTCAGCGAGGGCCGACCACGCCGCATCAACACCCTCGTCGTGCTGGGTTTCAAGACTGGATATCAGACAATGGGCAAGCAAAGCCCGATCATTTGCTGAGAGAACCTTTGTCTCTTCAATAACTTGCTCAAGCTTCATCTTTGGGGACCTCATCATGCATTTCAGTCTACTGACAAAGTTTAGCATGCCTGCAATGCAGGCCTGAAAGAGCCGTTATAACGCCCGCAATCACGCGCTTGTCGCGTGGATTGCATTGTTATGCCACCTGGACCAAAATATACCAATTATTGGTACTAGCGAGGTGGCATCATGCAAAAGAACACCAGCATCACTTTAGGCCAACATTTTGATGCGTTTATTGCAGAACAGCTCAAAAATGGCCGATACAGCTCAACCAGCGAGGTCGTTCGTGCCGCATTGCGCCTGCTTGAAGAGTCTGAAACCCGCCTGACTACACTTCGTAAATTGCTCAAGGAAGGCGAGGACAGTGGTTTCGAAGACTACTCCTATGACTCGTTTATTCGTGAACTGGACAACGAAGGGCGCTGATGCCAAGTTTCAAGCTTTCCAGAAAAGCCAAGGCTGACCTCAAATCAATTGCCCTATACACGGAGCGTGAATGGGGCCGGGATCAACGAAACCACTATATTCTTCAGTTCGATCAATGCTTCCACCTTCTGGGTGAAAATCCAAACCTGGGGCAAGCCTGCGATGAGATAAGTCTAGGCTACCGGCAGTACCCTCAGGGAAGCCACATCATCTTTTATCGGCTAGCCACCGACGATGTTGTTGAAATTATCCGCATCCTACACAAACGCATGTTGCCTGAAGGGCATCTGATTTAGGGCATAATCGGGATAGGGCGAGGCCTCACAGCCCCGCTCCCCCCACACCACCGGGCATACGGATCACGTACCACGGCGGTTCGGTTGATTGAGTTGTTCAACGCTCAACAAGATCCGGCAGCCCCAGCGACAGGAAATACTGTCGGGGCAAGGCTTGCGCCAATCCCGGACTGCGGCTCAAACGCCACGGGCCATGAGCCGACTTGGCCGTATTCCAGGCCAGTCTTACACTCACTCCGCGCTTGCACAACTGGCGGTAGCCGGATCGTCCCCATTGCTTCAGGTGATAGCAACGTAGCTTGCGCACCCACTTTTCCAGGTCCTGGATCGGCGATTTCACTTGCGCAAAACCGTAGTAGCCTTTCCAGCCCCTCAGGTACACCGCCAACTCGTCAATCACCGTTTGCATGGTTCGACCCCGCGTTCGCCGGGTGATTTTCCGGACACGATTCTTGAACTGCGTGATCACATCGTCACTCACCTTACGCCGCTTTTCCCGACCTCGACGGGTAAACGTGAACCCCAGGAACACTCGCTCCCAGGGGCGACCAACCGCGCTCTTGTCCTCGTTTACCGTCAATTTCAATCGGCGACACATCAGGCGGTCGAGTACAGTCGGAAGGCACGGCGCAGGTTGTCCCTCTCCAGCACCCGTTCCATCAGTCGATCGTGAACAACCGGAGTGTCTTCTCTATCGGATCCAGCCCATCGGGCCGAAACAAACTTAATGCATTTGTTAAACTAAAGAACAAATTATCATATTGCGACAAAAAAATTGCAGGATAAAAAATCGGCAATCGTTTTAGATCTCAGAATGACACTATATCTATAATAAAAAGCCCCACAAATTGCGGGGCTTTTTATCTACTAAGATGATCGAAGATCAAACGTGCTGCAATATCTTCATTGCAGCATCTGCTAAGAACTTCGATCGATCCTTGTAGTCCTTATGTGTATCAACGAAGCGGTCGATCTGAGTAATCAGGCGATTCGGCAGCGAGATATTGATTCGTTGGGCTGTGCCAAGATAACGAACCACATCCACTTGAACCATTACCCAAACGCCGTTGGCGTAATTCGGATTACCTGTTAGCTCTCCCAGATCACTGGCGGCCGGAATCTCTATCCCCTCTTCCGCCATGGTTTCCATGTGAAAATCAATCGCTTCTGCTGCATTTTCTACTGCTTCATTAAAGGTATCTCCTGCAGAGTGACAGCCGGGAAGATCCGGCACAATCACACCGTAGGCACTGTCCCCTTCTTGTTGGATCAGGATGGGATAAAACATATCACCACCTCCACACTCCACTTAGATTTCATTTAAAGGTCTATTTATTAAATGACAATTTACTTCGCTTAAGTTAACAGTCAATTCAACGTATTTAGTTGATGAATTTTAAAGTTGCGCGTGTCTCAATCACCTCGCGCTTCCCTCCTTTTTTGAATTTACCCCCCAATTGGCTCGGAAAAGCGGCCGGGCTTTAAAGCCCGGCTTGCTTCAAGATGCTCTTAACAGTGCCAGTCGGAAGATCTTTCTTCGGGTGGGGAATCGTCACCAGTCCAAGCTTTTCTGGGTGCTTGAACTGCTGATGGCTCCCCCTCGTTCGAATGAGCTGCCAACCATCTGCTTCGATCATCTTGACAAGTTTCCGACTATCCATAAGCGGGTCCTTAATCAAAATAACAGGTAGAGTTTACACACGCAACACACGAAAATCAAGATTTTTACACACAATACACACTAAATTGTAACGCATTGCGTCGGTATCGCAGGGAGGTGAAGCCTTTGATCTCGGGAGAAAAACAGCGCAGGGTCATTTAATCGGGATAGGGCGAGGCCTCACAGCCCCGCTCCCCCCACACCACCGGGCATACGGATCACGTACCACGGCGGTTCGGTTGATTGAGTTGTTAGGACTTTGGGATCGGGATAGCATTACGGTATCGCTACTCGCGGAGGCACCATGACTACCGAAACATTTAATCACCTACGCTCCCAGATTTCGCCCCTCTCCGAGGCGGAGCGTGCAGCGTTGGCTCGCGAGCTTATAATGAGCTTGGACGGCCCCCGTGACGACTCTGTTGAGCAAGCCTGGAATGATGAAATTATTCATCGTGTGTCCAAGGTCAAAAGCGGTAAGGCCACGCTGCTCAGCCGCGAAGAATTCCGAACAAAGATGCGAGCGAGGATAGGCATGTAACAGTGCGAATAGTAAGGATACTGGAAGAAGCGTCGCAGGAAGCGATAGAAGCTGCAGCATGGTACGAATCAGAGCAACCTGGACTTGGCGCCGAGTTTTCCGCTGCGGTTGATGCCACCATCGATGTTATTGAAGAAAACGTCATCCCTTTGTCACCCCTACCCCAAGAAGTCGGCGATACCGGTGCAAAACGACTGATTCTGGAGCGCTTCCCTTACGATATCGTCGCGATTGAGTTACCCGAAGAAGCCGTCGTAATTGCCGTTGCTCATCACTCCCGAAAGCCTGGCTACTGGCGGAAACGCAGTCAGTCCTAACGCTGATGGTAACCGGCGCCGGAGCGAAGCGGAGGGAACCAAAAGCGGCACGCTTTTGGCGTCCGGTTGACCGCCTTGAAACCAAGACTTCGATGAACCACTTAGCCCTTAGGCTGGAGAGACAGGCAAGCTAGGGAAGCCTATCCCGCCTCCGCTGAGCCAAAACGGGAACCTAAGCATTCTTGTTTCGGGTTCCGGAGCTATCTACGCGGATGCTGGCCAAGGGCCTCCGTCAGCTGCGGGTGGACTTTACTTCATGGACCCAGTCACACTCGATTCCGGCCTTCGCATGATGCTTGTGGATCGCTTCGGCGTTCGGGGCATCCAGCACGCAATAAATCTTGTTGTCCTTCTCGCTGAACAGGATGTCGTGGTGCGTGACCCCAAACTCGTCCGGGGGCGCGTTTTGAAACTTGTTTAGCTCGTCCGCCGTGAACGGCTTCATGGGATGTGCATCGATAAACTTTGGCATGGTTTTCTCCTCCTCCCGCCGAAGGCCTGAACCCGGAAATCAATGAGGAGCCTGTGCAGCTCAACTGCTCTATATCCGACCGGACCCAGGAGCGTTGGCGCAAAATCAGAAGCCGTCATTGGGGTAAGAAGGAGGTAATCGGCCATTTTACTTTAAACATT